>JAUSPJ010000243.1 GCA_030655795.1 Fidelibacterota bacterium
GTCGGTAGTTATGCAAAATGCTCACATTAGGGCACAAGATAAAAAAACAAGCAAATAATAATATTGTAAGCAGGTGATAAAAAATGGGATTTTTAGAAAATATGAATGAGCGATTGAAAAAGTTTAGTCTTTTAGATATAGGCTTTTTCAAGATGACTGTAATATTTGGGGCGCTTATTGTAGCAAAACTAATACCGCAAATAATGGATATAAACATATGGTGGTTTGCAGCCTTATTAGTGATATGTGTGATAAAACCATTTTATGTGTTTTGGATTAAAAAATAGTGCCCCTTCGTTCGCACTATCGCCCTTGGCAGCTTTTTTTATCTGCAAAACGCTACACAAAAATAAACTGATAACGGGATTGTTTTAGAACTGTCCCGTTTTTTATATCCTGTTATTCCTGTTTTAATGATTGGTTATAAACCTGTTGCAGGATGGGCGACAGCACCGATTCCCACAGCGCATATCCGGTTTGATTCAGATACAGGCCGTCATCCAGAAACAATTCCCTGCCCGGCTTTCCGCCGTTTTTCAGCAGCGGTGTGGCCGTGTCCGCATAATACAGCTGTGAATCGGCAATGTGTTGATTCAGTTGATCCATATATTGCCACTTATTCCAGCGGCTGATACTTGGTTTCACCGGAAGATATTTTGTGCATAAGTCAATTGTTTTATCAGTAATTCCGATAATGAAATTAATGAAAGTTCAATCGGCTTCAATAATAACTGTTTTTCTGAGATGGGATAATTATATTTAGAAGTTATTTTAATATTAATTATTTACCCGGTTAATAATCGATGCCAACAGAAAAAGCAGCTACAAAAAAAGATAATATGAGAGAGATGGGCTTTTTGGATCACCTGGAAGAGTTGCGCTGGCGCTTGCTAAAAATATTGTTCAGCGTTATTCTGTTTACCATTCTCTGTTTTATAATGTCTGATTTTTTTGTTGAATTGCTGATAAAACCATCAAAAATGCTTCAGCCGGACATGAAGATACAGGTGCTGAAAGTGCAGGGCATGCTGATGCTGAAATTTGGTGTTGCGCTTGTAATGGGAATCGTAATTTCCATTCCGGTGATAGCCTATCAGTTTTGGGCGTTTATTGCGCCGGGTCTGTATACCGACGAGAAGAAATGGGGCCCTCTGCTGGTTATCAGTGTCAGCCTGTTTTTCCTGGCCGGTGTGGCGTTTGCCTATTTTATCCTTGCACCTTTCACGATCAAATTCCTGACGGCAATCGGTTCGCCGGATGTTGAGAAAAATATTTCGATCGATTACTATGCGAAATTTGTGTTGCAGCTGCTGATGGCATCTGGTCTGATTTTTCAGATGCCGGTGGCGTCATTTATATTAACCAAAATGGGGTTGATAACGCCAACATTTCTTCGTAAATCCTGGCGCTACGCAATTATTATTATTCTGATTCTGGCAGCCTTTATTACACCGCCCGATCCGGTCAGTATGTTGATGATGGGTGTGCCGCTGTTTTTTCTCTATGAATTCAGTATTGTGGTCTCCCGGGTCGCTTCCAGAAAAGAAAAGATAGATTCAGACCGGGAACAATTGGAAGGTTGATAATGACAATTAGTATTGAACATCTCTCCCGTCTGGTAAGCGATGAATTGGCCCTGTTTCACCAGGAATTTGCCGCATCCTTTCAATCGGATGTCGGGATGATAAATGAAATCGCCGAATATATCCTGGACCAGAAAAGCAAGCGTATCCGCCCGTTACTCGTTCTGCTGTCCGCAAAACTCTGCGGCACTCCTACTGATGCGACGATTGTATCGGCCAGCCTGGTGGAATTACTCCATACGGCGACGTTAATTCATGATGATATCATCGATGAAGCAAGAACCCGGCGGGGAGCGCCCTCGGTGAATGCAGTTTGGCAAAACAAAGTTTCGGTTTTGATGGGAGACTTTCTGTTTAGTCGTTCGCTTACCAATATGCTGCGGCTCCGCAATTACGAAGCGCTGGAATTGCTGTCAAAAACCTCTGAAGCGTTGAGCTCCGGTGAAATACTGCAGCTGGCCAAGAGTTCAAATAACGGTATGGACGAGGAGAGTTACTTTCGGATGATCTGGCTGAAAACGGCCTCTCTTTTTGCCAGCAGCTGTAAGGTAGGGGCCCTGTCCGTTGATTCTAATGCCGAACAAGCCGGGGCATTATGGGAGTTTGGCAAATATCTCGGGATGGCGTTTCAGATCAAAGATGATCTGTTTGATTATACCGCCCTGGCGGATAAGATCGGAAAACCGATCGGCCGGGATCTGAAATCAAATCTGGTAACATTACCGCTTCTGTATGTATTGAACACCATGGAAAAAGTAGAAAGCCGGAAAATCCGTGAGGCCATTCGAAATGGGTTAATGCCTGATGAGGCAAAAAAAATAAATGACCTGGTATTTTCGGATGGGGGCGTCCGTTATACCGAAGACAAATTAAATGAGATTTCCGATAAAGCAAAGCAGGCGCTGGGAATATTTCCGGAATCGGAAGTCAAAAAAGCCCTGGTTGGATTTATCACGTTTAATCGACAGAGAACAAGCTAAACAACTTGCGCGTGATTAATATAAAGTAATGTGAGATTATGACGATATTCTGGATTTTCATTTATAATATTTTTATAGTGCCACCGGTGTTTATTGTTATGCAGATACTGGTTTTATTTAATGATAAAATCAAACGCGGTTTCACCGGTCGAAAAGCCAGCTGGAATCACTTGAAACGGTTTCGTCATAAATATTCGAGCAATGAGGTCTTTCTGGTCCATTCGGCATCGCTGGGTGAATTCGAACAGGCCAAACCGGTCATCCGCGGTCTAAAGGCGATTCGCTCCGATGTAT
>JAUSPJ010000249.1 GCA_030655795.1 Fidelibacterota bacterium
GAGTGTTATTCCGATCAGCAGAGTGGGAATTGCGCTGAGTAGTCGCCTGAAAACACCATGCAACATGCTATTTTTGAAACACCTTGTCTATGTGGAGGCGTTCATTTTGTGGAATCCACCAGTCTTCCGGATTGATATATATGCCACGTTTATCGTAGATAATGTCTTTGAAGCGACTGTGTACGGCGGAACATTCCAGGCGATAATATAGCCAGGTATAGGGCAAATCATTCGACAGCAGCCGGGCGATTTTATCAAAATACTCCTGCGCTTCATCGGCGCTAATTGCCGTTTTGGAAAGTTCATCGAGACGGTCATATTCCGGAGAATAGTAGCCGGTAAAGTGGAAGGGTGTAAAAAATGTGGCGCTGTGAAACAGCGGGGAAAAATCCGGCGTAAGCCCAACGGACCAGCCGATAATAACGGCATCGAAATCTTTGGCCGGCAACAATTTCCCATAAAGCAGAGCGGGCTCCAGAAAACGCGGTGTTGCCCGGATTCCAATTTCGGCCAGTTGGGCCTGAACAATTGTGGCAACCTGTTCCCAGCGGAGATTACCGCTTTCCGTTAGTAACTCGAATTCAAAGGGAACCCCGTTTCTATCCAGAATATTGTCTCCGTCACTGTCAACCCACCCTTGTTCGGATAAGATGTCAATGGCCATTTTGGGATTGTAATCCCATGTGACATTCGCGGCTTCATTATAAGATGGTAAAATAGGCGGTACGGGACCATTCAGCGGAACGGCCATTCCAAAATTGACGGCGTTCATTATAGCTGCCCGGTCCAGCGCCATTGTCAGGGCGGCGCGTACCTCCTGATTGCCAAACAGTGCGTTTGGTTTTATGTCGTTTTTGATCGCGTTCGGCGACGCCTTGGCATCCAGTGCGCTGCCGTATGATTCGGGATCAATCATGTTCCAGCCAATAAAATCGTAGCGCCGCCCGAGATAAGTGACCGGACGGATATTTGAGCGGCCCATTTCCCAGTTTTGCATTATCGACTGAAAATCCTTTGGATAGATTCCCTCCACCATGTCGATTTCCCCGGCTTTTAACTGATTTAAGAGATTAAAATTATCCGGAATTATCCGGAAAATGATCCGGTCAAGCTGGGGTTTTCCAGATTCAAAGTAGCTGTCATTTTTAATTAACATAATGGTTTGCATATCTATCCAACTGCTGAACCGAAAAGGGCCGGTGCCGATGGGATGACGATTAAAATCAGCAGTAAACAGATCTTCCGGTGAAACGCTCTGAAGAATGTGTCCGGGGACGATGTAGCCCTCGACCGCATCCATTAACATTGAACGACTGTTCTGGTAAAATGAAAACACCGCTGTCGAATCGTTGGGCGCTTCTACGCTTGAGATATTTTGCTTAAAAGCAATCCCATCCCAGGCAATAACAGGATTAACATGCATCTGATAGGTGAATACAACGTCTTTTGATGTGAAAAGCGTTCCGTCCTGCCATTGAACATCGGTCCTGAGATGAAATGTTATCTGTAAGTTATCGGTGGAGATCTCCCAGGATTTTGCCAGGCGGGGAGAGAAACTTTTTAAATCTTCATTAATGTCGGCGAGCCGCGAGAAAATAAGTCCAATGATATTTCTGGATGACTGCGATAATGCGAAAAGGGGATTCAGTGATTCCGGCTCAGCCCGTATACCGACTACCAGAGTGCCGCCGTCTTCAACCTGTTTGTTTTTAGGGTAAAGATCGGAGTGTTCGAATTGCTTTTGACGGTTCTTTTGGCAGGAAAACAGCAAGATAAAGACCAGACCCGGAAGACACATCTGATATATCAATGCTCTTCTTGATATCTTCATTTTATTCCGTTGGATTTTTGCGCAGAGACAGCAGCTTTTTTTCGATTTCCGATAATGTATAGTTGATCTTTTCAAAGGAAAACGGTTTGTTGATTACAAAATCTACCCGGTTCTTTATGTCGCTTGCTTTGAGATTTAGCGCCCAGCCGGAAATTAATATCACCTGGGTCATTGGCCTGATGGCCTTGATTTTTTCAGCGAGTTCCAGTCCGCTGATGCCCGGCATACCCAGATCAGTAATAACAATATCAAAAGCCTGTTTTGAAATATCATCAATGGCATCATTGGGATCAGTATTGGTTTGTACACGGTGGCCCATATCTGCCAGGAAATCTTTCAGTGTTTCAAGAATATATTCCTCATCGTCGATAATGTATATGGAAAACGTTCCGGTCAGGTCGAAACCCGAATCGGCAACAATCTCTGTCTTCTGTTTGACTGCCGGAAATCGTAGTTTGATGCTTGTGCCGGCGCCGACTTCACTCTGCACGGTAATCTTACCATTGTGACGCTTAATAATGCCGTAAACTTCACTCATTCCAAGGCCGTTTCCAAGGACACCCTTGGTTGTGAAAAAGGGATCGAAGATACGCTCGATGGTCTCTTCGGTCATACCCATACCCGTATCTTTGAAATCGGCAATGATATAATTGTCAGATCGTTGGGTTTTAATCGATAGAATACCGCCGTTCGGCATGGCGTCGATAGCGTTAAAGATGATGTTGGTAAAAGCGTTACGCAAGTCTGATGAATCTCCGAGTATAAAAAGATCATCATTCAATTCGAGGATTGGCTCTATCAGGATGCCTTTGATTTTGGAAACCGCATCCCATTTTGGGCGGGTGATTTCGACAACCTCTTCGATAATGTTTTTCAGATTTACCGAT
>JAUSPJ010000257.1 GCA_030655795.1 Fidelibacterota bacterium
TTCGGGTTCGATTTCAATCGCCTGTGTATAGGCTTTTATTGCCCAGCGATAATCTCCGTCTGTGCTATAACAGTCTCCAAGCTTTATCCAAGCATATCTATACTTTGGATTAATATTTACAGCTTTTACTAAATCATCTATGGTTCTACCATCCACGACAACACCAGGAATAAGAAAGTCATCTCTAATAATACCTCGATAAAGATAATATTTAGCAACATTTGGATTTAACTCAATTGCCTTATCAAAATTCTTAAATTGCAGTTTTGTTGAGTCACTGTCAAATGTACTACTGGGATTAATAATCCATTGTGACCGAACGATTAATGCTTTCAAAAAGAAATATTCAGCATTTTTAGGATTTAGTATAATTGCATGATCAATGTCTGCTGTTGCGCTGTCAAACATTCCTTTATCTTTGTAAGCAATCGCTCTCCTATAGTAGTTGTCAGGATTTGTATTTCCATTTTTAATAAGTTTGGTCAATTCATCTATCGAAAGATTTTTTATGTTATCACTTTTCATTTTGTATCTCCTTCATTGGATCGCAATTTTCCCATCTAACCAGTACAACGCCGATTTCGAAAGATTTGATGCCGGCACTTAAGGTGATTCTAACTCCATAGATGTAATTTATGACTAAGGCAAAATATATAAAGTCAAAAAACCTTACTTCTCCAGACCATCCGTTAGTAGCTCGATCAGTTCTGATTTTCATTACTTTCATGTTTCTTCTTCATTGTTAGCATAACTTCCATAAGTCAAACACCAAATCCAATGACACAAATAGCATACCAAAATTATGATTGTTTTGTTTGTCAGGGTAGTTTTACTTTTCTCCGTCGGAAAAAATTATGATACTTGGTAAATCCGATAAGAAGGCAAAAATAAGAAAGTAAATTTCTTTACAATTGTGGGTAAAGAATTTTACGCTTTCTGCTAACTGATCCACTAGTATTCGATTAATAACCTCAATTATGGTTGCAGATTAAAAGCCCGCCTTTCAACTTGCAATGTTATTCTTTTGCTCGACTGCTGATTTTATCCTTTGCGGAAAACCGTTCAGGTTGTATTTTTTTAATTGTTCAGATTGGAGAAAGGATGAAAACCGTAACTTTTAAAATTGATGGCGATTTACTCAGAGATATCGAATCATTGGCACGGGAACTGGGTGAAAGCCGTAATTCCGTGATCAGTAGAGCCACAAGATTTTACACCGACAGTTATGATGAAGCAATCGCAAAAGCCCGACTGGATGATCCGGACCGAACTACGATACCGCATGAAACGGTTTTAAGAGAATTTGGGCTCTGATTTTCGGCAGATCGTTCACAGATATAAACTTAACTTGTCTTAATTCCCAATTTTCTCAGTCTGGCACGGAAAGTCGCCGGCGCTATGCCGAGCAGTTTCGCTGCATTAGCGGCATTGCCGTTTGTCTGCCTGAGCGCCGCGTGGTAATATTCTGGTACTAATCCGTTATCTAAGTCAATACCATCGGATGGGATAGAGATTCCTATCGGCGAATCTGCCAGATCGATTATATGCAGATGTTCAGCGATAATTTCATCTCCCGGATAAACGAACGCCGCGGTGAGTGTGCTTTTCAATTGGCGGACATTGCCATGCCAGGGATAAGTCTGAATCTTTTCAATCGCCGCTGGCGTCAGGCGTTTTTTCCTATCCTGCCGACGGTTGAGTGTTTCGACAAGATTCTGAGCAATCAGTAGCTTGTCGGCGCCGCGTTCACGCAGAGGCGGCAGATGGATTTCCGTCTGCACCAGCCGATAAAACAAATCCTCCCGGAATTGCCGGTCTTTGACGAGTTGGCGCAGGTCTTTGTTCGTAGCGGAAATCAGGCGAACGTCAACTTTTTCTTCCGTGCCGCCGACGATCTGAATCGTCCCCTGGTCCAAAAAGCGGAGCAGTTTGACCTGCATTTCAGGTGGCAGATCGCCAATTTCATCAAGAAAAATCGTACCCTGATCGGCGAGTTTGAATTTGCCGTCCTTGTCCGCAATCGCGCCGGTGAAACTGCCTTTTTTATGTCCAAAAAACTCACTCTCAAACAAATGCGGACTGATGGCGCCGCAGTTGACTTTGATAAAAGCATTTTTCTGCCGGGCGCTGTTATAGTGAATTGCTTCCGCAACCAGTTCTTTTCCGGTGCCGCTTTCACCGCTGATAAAAATCGGGATGTCGGTGTCAGCAAAAATTTTGATTTGTTCTTTTACTTTTAAAATCCGGGGTGACTCGCCAATAATTTCATCGTGCTGAAGTTTCAAGCGTTCTTTCAGATTCTTGTTTTCCCGGGCAAGTTTGGTCAGTTCGGCTTTGACTGTGGAGACATTTTGAATCTTTGGAAAATCATCGAGTTCAAATTTTATCTCTGAAACTCCGGTTTCGCGTTGAACCTGAATGAGTTTGGCGTCAATAACACCGCCCTGTTGCAGAAATATCCAGCAGGCGTGCATCGTGGGCGTGCCGGAGGTAATCGAAGCAGTATATTCCGCTATCGGGTTCTCTTTTTGGATTTCTTTTACGGCTTGATACATCGCCGGATAAACAGTATTGTAATCGGTGGGGTCGCTTGATAGCGCTTCCTGGTATAAAACCTGAAGATTCAGGTAGGTTTTCCGGCAATAATTCAGAATATCCGACGCCGGTTTGAGATATTTTGCGTGATTATAGAGAATATAAAGCCGGTCGAAAGCAATTTCTTTTAAAATCGAGAGGATTGCGCCCGGATTTTCGGCGCCATAACAATCATTGTTGCCGATGAAAGACAGCAATATTTTTGGTTTAAGTGACATGACGAATAAATATTAAGTCTCCACAGGTTAATTATCAAGCTATTATAAACATCATGAGTTTGACAGATTTGACTAAAAGTTCGCACACTCTTCCTGCTTGTTTATTACGATTTCAATCTATATTTTTATGGAAATGAAAAATATCCGTGACCGTCTTGACGCCCTCTATTCCAAAGCCGATCAGAAAAATTCTGAAAAGGAATCGTCACCCCAAATCCGGAAAGAACTAAATCGCCTCTTCCAGAATAAAAACGA
>JAUSPJ010000150.1 GCA_030655795.1 Fidelibacterota bacterium
CCAAAGACCCATCCGTAAGCAATCTCGATCATATTGAAGATACGGAACAATTAAAACGTTATCGCTCTACCTTCCCGAATGTCATATTAACTAATTTCTACGAATTCCGGCTTTATCGTGACGGGCAGCGCATCGCCCAGGTTATGATCGGACGAGCGGTGATTGCACAAAAATTGAAGACGCCGCCGCCCGTAGAAAATATCGATCAATTCAAAGAATTCTTCGATCTTTTCTTTTCCTTCTCGTTACCAAAAGTTCAAACGGCGCGATCACTGGCGATTGAATTAGCCAAACGCACCCGATTCCTACGCGATGAGGTTATTGCCGTTGAAATACAAGAAGATCATAGCAAAGGTCATAAACAAATCATCGGTTTTTATGAAGCCTTCAAACAATATCTTATCGGAACCTTATCTGAAAATCAGTTTGCCGATCTTTACGCTCAAACCATTACTTATGGGTTGTTTGCCGCTCGAACCAGAGTTCCTGCTGATCGAAATGATTTCAACCGCAGACTGGCTTTTGATTATATCCCCCATACCATCGGCATTCTGCGCGATGTATTCCGGTTTATCTCTCTCGAAGAACCGCCCAAATCCTTGCAGATCATCGTTGAAGATATTGCCGAAATATTGAATGTCACTGATGTTAATAAAATCCTGCACGAATACCACAAGACCGGCAAGGGCAAAGACCCGATTATTCATTTTTATGAAACTTTCCTAACAACATACGACCCGGAAGTTCGGGAGCGCCGGGGCGTTTATTATACGCCGGAGCCGGTGGTCGGTTATATTGTTCGCGCCATTCATTCGATCCTGAAATCCCATTTCGGTCTGGCGGACGGACTTGCCAGCGAAGAAGTCAAACTGCTCGATCCGGCGGCTGGGACGCTCACCTTTCCCGCTGAAGCCATTCGTCTTGCAGTCCAGGAGCATAAGGAAAAGTACGGCGAAGGCGATCTACACCAGTGGATCAAGAAAACCATCCTGCAGAATTATTATGCCTTTGAACTGATGATGGCGCCTTATGCTATCGGGCATTTGAAGATGGGTTTTATCTTTGAGGAACTCGGCTATAAAATGGCAGACGATGAACGGTTTAAACTCTACCTGACCAATACGCTGGAGATGGAAGAAATTAAACAGATTGCCATTCCGGGCTTGAGTTCGTTGAGCGAAGAGAGTCACCTGGCAGGCAAAGTGAAGAAAGAACAGCCGGTGCTGGTAATTCTTGGCAATCCGCCATACAGCGGCATCTCTGCAAACATTAACGATTGGACGGAACGCCTGCTTAAAGAAGATATAGACGGCACACAGAGTTATTATAAAGTAGACGATCATCCCCTTGGTGAGAAAAAGGTCTGGTTGCAGGATGATTATGTGAAATTCCTGCGCTTTGCCCAGTGGAAAATTCAGACTTCCGGTTATGGTATTGTGGGTATGATTACCAATCATAGTTATCTTGATAATCCAACCTTTAGAGGCATGCGTCAGAGCCTGATGAAAACCTTCGACGAGATTTATATTCTCGACCTGCATGGTAATAGTCTGAAAAAGGAAACCACACCCGACCTGCCTGCGCCGCAACCTGATACGTTTTGGACATATGTATTGTGCTGCGAGGATGAAAGTTTTTATATAGGGCAAACAGATAATATTCGTAGAAGATTTGCGGAACATACTCATGGTGAAGTATCCTGGACAAAATCACGGCTTCCTGTCGAAATAATACTTTTAGAACAGTTTGATAGCAGAGAAAAAGCCTTAAAAAGAGAGAAGAATCTAAAGACTGGTTTTGGACGGAAATGGTTAAAAAGAGAATATAAGGCAGAAAGACTTAGGGCGCGGCAGGCAGGAGGCGGCAAGGATGAAAATGTATTCGATATTCGGCAGGGTGTAGCCATAGTTCTGTTTATTAAAAATAAAAAAGGCAAGGAACCAAAAGTATTCCAACTTGATAAATACGGCCTAAGAGATGAGAAATATGACTGGCTGGCACAAGCGGATTTTAATAAAAATAATTATCGTGAAATTATGCCGGCTTCGCCGTGGTACTTCTTTATTCCCAGAAATACATCCCATATTCAGCAATATTTGAAATGGCAAAGAATCGATGAAATTTTTCCAATCAATGTAACCGGCATTGTAACAGCGCGAGATAGATTTGTTATTGGTTTTGATAAACG
The DNA here is from genome assembly GCA_030655795.1 of Fidelibacterota bacterium. GTDB lineage: Bacteria > Fidelibacterota > UBA2242 > UBA2242 > UBA2242 > B118-G9. The sequence continues at coordinate 2,189 of JAUSPJ010000150.1, forward strand.
TGATATTCAAAACAGAATAATGCAATTTAGAAATCTATCGGTTTCAGATAAAATCATAATGGATGCGTATAGTCTAAAAGATACAAGAGGATGGAAAATGTCAATAGCCAGAAAAAACCTGGCAAGTGATGCAAATTGGGACTTGTATTTTAAGACAATTTTGTATAGACCTTTTGATAATAGAACTATTTATTATACTGATAAAATGGTTGATTGGGGACGGCCCGAAGTGATGCGCCACATGTTGGAAGACAATATCGCTTTAATAATGCCTAAAAGAGTAGAAACCAAAATTCCCTGGCGACATTGTCTTTGTGGAGAAGGCATAATTGAGCATGTAGCTGTGTCATTAAAAACGATTGATTATGTGTTCCCACTTTTTATATATCCGGAAGGAACCAAAAAAACCAATCCTGGAACCGGTTCCACTATAATGATGGTCTTTGAACCGGGGAGAACTTACGGCAAAAAGCCCAATATATCATCGATGATTTTTACAAAGCTAGAAGCGACTTTTGGGAAAAGACCTTCACCCGAAGAAATATTTTATTACATCTACGCTGTATTTTACAGCAATATCTACCGTGAGACCTACGCCGAGTTTTTAAAAATCGACTTTCCGCGTGTACCGTTCACGGCAGATTACAAATTGTTCAAGGCCATTGGCAAACTGGGCAATACTCTGGCAGATTTGCATTTACTTAAAAGTTCGCTGCTTGACGCTCCGGTTGCCCGATACCAGGGCAGCGGCGATAACAGCCGGGTTGAAAAGATCACTTACAATGAAGATGAGCAGCGTATTTACATCAATCAAGATAAGTACTTTGAAGGCATAACACCGGAAGTCTGGAATTATCATATCGGCGGTTATCAAGTTTTACAGAAATATCTCAAAGATCGTAAAGGTCGTATCATGGACGATGTACCGCGCTATTGCCGGATTGTGACGGCTCTCAGTCAAACAATTAGAATCCAGAAATTAATAGATAAGTTCTATCCTGATATTGAAAAAGAGTTAATTGATTTTTAAATAAGTGTAATAAATAAAAACGCACATAACAAATAAGGATTGATAGAACGAGTCGTTGTCATCAATCCAGGGTTCAAGAAGCCCGGATTTCAGCGAAATTGCAAAGTATTCAAGAAATTATATCAGTAGAAAAAGGAGGTAATTCATGCGCGCACGAACTTATACGAAGAAAGATGTCGTAGAAATTACGGCAAAACGCTCAG
>JAUSPJ010000278.1 GCA_030655795.1 Fidelibacterota bacterium
ATTGCCGGGTCTCAGGATGAATCCAGGGAGACAAACGGCATTGCCCATTTACTCGAACACATGGCCTTTAAGGGCACAAAAAACCGGAACGCATTTCAGATTGCCAACGAAATAGAATCTCTCGGCGGCGCATTAAATGCATTTACAGGGAAAAATGTGACCTGCTATTATGCCCGTTTAATGGGTGAGCATCTGACGACTGGCGTTGATGTCTTATCGGATTTGATTATAAATCCCTTTTTCAACAATGATGATCTGGAACGTGAAAAAGGGGTTATCATTGAGGAAATTCGTGAAATTGAAGACACTCCCAGCGATATCATTCATGATTACTTTACTGAGCAGCTATTTCCCGATCATCCCATTGGCCGGTCGATTCAGGGCAGCATTGAGAATATTCGTTCGTTTACAATTGATCAGCTGACTGATTTTATTACCAATCACTATACGGCTGACCGATTGCTTGTTGTTGCTTCTGGCCGGGTAAATCATCATGAGCTGGTTGATCTGGTAATAAAATACCTGTCGGATTTACCTGCCGGAAATGGTCTTTTATTGCAAGCCGATGCCACACCTGTTAATGAGAGAAGTCAGCGGATTACACGACCGATCAGCCAGTCTCATTTAGTGCTCGGAAGACGGGTTTTCCATCAGGGTGATCCCCGACGCTATCACCTGGCATTACTGAATGTCATCCTGAGTGGCGGAATGTCATCGAGACTTTTCCACAATATCCGCGAGCAATTTGGATTTGTATATGCGATTTACTCTTTTTACGATCTCTATTTGAATAATGGTCTGTTTGCTGTGTATGCGGGTGTGGAAACGGATCAATTGGATACAATCCGGGATATGATTTACAGTGAATTGAACAAACTCACACGTGGCGGAATCAGTTCAGAAGAGTTGCATAAAGTAAAACAGCAATTCAAAGGTGGTCTGGTGATTTCGCTGGAAGGCATGCAGTCCCGGATGAATCGTCTGGCGAAAATGGAAATATATGAAAACCGGATCATGACAATTCAGGAATTGCTGGATATTATCGAAAAGATTACAATCGATGATTTAACAGATCTGGCCCATTATCTGGTGCAGCCGGACCAGTTTATTGAAACGGTTATCGTACCGGAAACTATCAATTCATTGTAAAGTAGGGGGATAAGATGGCAAAGGCAATCAAACCTGCGGATCGGACAAATTATGTCAGCTATGCAATTCGCGATATCGTTGTAAAAGCGAAACAACTGGAAGCCAGGGGTAAAAAAATCCTGTATCTTAATATTGGCGATCCACCGGTTTATGATTTTGAAACCCCGAAGGATTTACGTCGGATTGTTGCCGATCGAATCCTTGCATCCGATGCGGGCGCCAAAAACAACGTATCAACCTACTGTGATTCCATGGGTATTCTGGAAGCCAGAGAGGCAATTGCCCGCAATGCTGTTGATGTTAAAGGTATTATAAATGTGACTCCCAACGATGTCATCATTTCCAGTGGAGCGTCGGAAGCGATTACGATTGCGATAGCGGCGCTGATCGATCCCTGTGATAATATCATGACACCGTCTCCCGGCTATCCGCTGTACAGCGGTCAGATTCCGGTTTATCACGGTGAATTAAATCCCTATTTGCTCAATGAGGAAACCGGCTGGCAGATCGACCCGGATGAGCTGGAGCGGAAGGTAAACGATCGGACGAAGGCCATTGTTGTGATCAATCCCAATAATCCGACGGGCGCGAATTACAGTCGTGAAAGTATTCTTAATATTCTCAGGTTTGCCGAAAAGCACAATTTGGTTGTTTTTGCAGATGAAATTTATGATAAACTGCTGTTTGACGGACAGAAGCATATTGCAATTGCATCGCTATCCGAAACGGTTCCGGTCATCACATTCGGCGGCCTCAGCAAAAATTACATTATGCCCGGCTGGAGAGTTGGCTGGGCAATTTTTCACGACCCGTTGAAAATGATTGTGGAATATCGTGAAGCCATAAATAAACTGCTGCGTGCCAGGCTCTGTTCTCCTCATCCTCAGCAGTATATGATTGCCCCGGCCTTAGACGGAGGAGACGGTCATTTGCCGGAAGTGATGGCGAAAATCCAGAAGCGCCGTGATATTACTTACGAGATGTTGAATGCAATTCCCGGCATCTCCTGTGTTAAACCCGGTGGTGCGTTTTATGCTTTTCCTAAAATCCAATTACCCGACGGCGTTGATGATGAGCAATATGTCATTGAATTGCTGGAGGAAACCGGTGTGCTTGTTGTTTATGGTAAAGGATTTGGCGAAAAACCGGGTACAAATCATTTCAGAATTGTATTTTTGCCGGAAGAGGAGACCCTGATTCGCTCTTATGAACTGATTGCAGAATTTACTGAAAAATTCTACCGGAAATACAATTTTAGTCCCGTACAATAGCCGGAGATATATTATCGTCAGACCAAAAAATATATGCCGGGTATTGGTGTACCACAAAGTTGATCCTAAGCCGGAATTGGGATTAACCTGCATGCACCCGAAGACTTTTGAGAAACAGATAGATTTTCTGATCTCAAAGGGATTTCAACTGGTGACACTGTCTCAACTGGACACAGCTTCAGAAGACAGTGATAAACGGATTGCGATCTGTTTTGACGATGGTTATAAAAATGTTATTGACTATGCTTACCCGGTTCTGAAAAAATATTCAGCAGCAGCGACTGTTTTTATCATTACGGATTTTATTGGCCGGAAGAATACATGGGATGTTAATTTAGCTGGTATCCAATATGAACATCTTAGCAAAGAAAACATTCAGAAACTTGTGGATGCCGGCTGGGAAATCGGCTCACATAGTGTGTCACACCGGTCGTTGCGGGGTGGGAGCGAACAGGAACTCAATTATCAATTGAGCCATTCAAAACGAACTCTAGAAAAAATGGTCTCGCAGCCGGTACACTATTTTACACCACCTTTTGGGAATGTTTCACCACGCATCCATAGTGCCGCTATGAAGCATGGTTATCTAAATGTTTGTGGATTTTTTCCGATAAAATATTATAAAACAGTGGTTCCAAAAGGTATGGTTCTACGCCTGGCAGTCTATCGTACAGATAGTTTGAAATCTCTCGAGAGAAAATTGTCGGGCGATAAACGGATGTATTTTGAAGTCATGAAACAAAACGTAATAAATTTTTGTTCAAATGGCACAATAGCAGTGAATTCTTTACGATAACATAAAAAATGACTTGACATAACAGATTACACTGATTATACTATTAAAGTAATGGTTTAAGTAAGGTGTAGAATAGAGCGTAAAATGGGAAGGTCTATTAAAAAACTGTATTATTCTATAGGTGAAGTCAGCGAAACAACCGGCCTGAAGCAGTATGTTCTTCGCTACTGGGAATCAGAATTTCCGTCGCTTGCGCCTTCGAAGAACCGGGCCGGGAATCGGGTATACAGAGAGAAAGATATCGTCCTGATTCAATATATTAAGCACCTGCTTTATGAGAAAAAATTTACTATTGAAGGCGCCAAACAAAATATAAAAACCCTCAAACCGGAAGACTTACAGAAGTTCAGCGATACGGGAAGTATTGGTGATACTGAACAGGAAAAACTCACCGACAATCAATTGCTGGAAGTAATTCACAAAATCAAATCAGGATTGGCGGAGATACTTGACCTCTTGAATGACTGGGAATCCTGACACCTTTTTGTAGACTTCAATAAATAAAACATCTATATTACACGGCTTTTTGATTTCGGAGCGTGGCGCAGTCCGGCTAGCGCACCTGAATGGGGTTCAGGGGGTCGTAGGTTCAAATCCTATCGCTCCGACTGACTAATATTGAAGAAATAAGGGAGATTTCTGAACTCCCTTATTTTATTTTTTCTATTCACAGGGAATTAATAAACCCGCTTATTGTGGAACCGAATATCCAAATGGCTTTGTACTTACACTACCCCGACCTGTCGGGGAAACAACATACAGCAGCAAGCCCCGACAGGTCGGGGCAACTTTTTTCCCTCATAAAATCATCGGATTATAAAGGTATCTTTTTCTCTGGATATAATCATTTGCAACGAAAAAACACACAGGCCGAAAAAACAGGCCTGCCTGCGCCCCCGATAAGTTGGGGAAGCGACGCGGCAGGCAGGCAGGCAGGCAGATTAAATCATTTAATTAGCCGCGTCAGAGATCATGGTCAGAAAACCGGTATAATAATCGATTGTTTTCAGAATAAACGCCTGTACTCTTTGGATGATTTTACTGCACCGGTCGCATATACGGGAGCCGCGTATAATCCGGTGTCCAATTATTATCCGGTTTGTCCAAATAATCCTATCGGGATTCAGGATTTATTATCAAAAATTGATGGTTTTACCGAACAGTATTCCCCGGATTATTTATATCTGGATCATTTCCAATTTCCATTCAACTGGAAAGAAGAGGAACTGGATATTCAGGATAAAAGTCCACAATTCTGTTATTGCCCCTTCTGCATAACCGAGTTCAGTTCTGTGGTAGGGGAGATTGTTAACAGCGGTGAACAGATTGAAGAGATGATGCCGGAATGGCTGGAATGGCGGACAGATGCAGTTCTGAACCTCATTTTCACAATTAAGGAGCATGTGGCGAATAAGACTCAACTGATTATCGGTCTTCCGCCTTTAGCAGTCATTGATCTGCCCTTTTCCACGGGCCTTTTACCCTATAGTATCGTGGATGAAGGATTGATAGTTTCTCCACAGCTTTACCATAGCGTCAAACAGAAAAAACTGATCTGGATTGAGGATGTTCTGGATCAGTATCGTATCGATCTGAATCTACGAAAAGTATGGCCGTTTTTTGAGGTTAATAACCAGCATGAATTTGATTTCTTACAAGGTTTTGAAAACCAGTATGGCGGCTTGATTTTATCGAACCCGATTTTTCACTAAGGGGGTGTGATAGAATAAAATTGTCATTCATCCGGCGGCTGCCGGATGTTAAGGTTATATTATCACACCCCCTAAACCAATCAATTATACAAGTTAAAATTTATTCCCGGATTACATATTGTGTTTTCGGGTTATTCGACGTATATTTGAATTAAGATTTGTTGACATAGGGGCAATTATTCAACAAATACCTAAATAGATATCATGTTGGGAGATGATATTAAATGAGAATTTCTGTTATAAGGATTATGTCTCAATCTCTGGGTATCGATGAGACAGACACTCCGGATTCACTGGATACCATTAAGCAATTTATCGAATCCCTTGAAGGGAACAAACAGTCCGGGATTTTTCATCTCACATTTCACGGTAAAAATCTTCAAACATTAATTGAGTCAGATTCGACGTGGATTGAGAAGCTCGGGAGACTGTGTGAGCAGAAGAAAATTCTTCTTGGGCCCTGGTATTTACAGCCCAATGATTGTCTGGCAAGCGGAGAAACCCTGGTCCGAAATCTATATTATGGCAACAGGATATGCTATC
>JAUSPJ010000279.1 GCA_030655795.1 Fidelibacterota bacterium
TGTATCGGAGGACGATGACAATGAGAACAATTCTAAATATTTTTTTCTCACGGTATCATACCCCAAAGGCAGTATTGTCATTAACGAATTCATGTATGTGCCGAAATCGGATTGGGGCGGCGAGTGGATTGAATTGCTGAATATATCGGGCGATACGGTAAATCTGAGAAACTGGACCATTGCAGACAACTCTACCCGTGCATTAATGACCGATGCGGATTATTTTGTGCCACCGGGGTCTTATGTGGTTATCGCCTCAGATTCGGTATTGTTGGAATATTGGGATGTCGGGGAATATTTCATAAAATCCAAAGTGAAGCTGCCGGCGTTGAATGATGCCGGTGATTCCATTGTCGTAAGAGATTTATGCGGACAAACAATTGACGCTCTGAAATATTCAAGCGCCTGGGGAAAAAAACCGGGTGTTTCTCTCGAGAGAATCAATCCGTATATTGACGACCAAAACTCGTCAAACTGGAGCCTGTCCGGGGCGGCAGAGGGTGGAACACCCGGCAAACGAAACAGCGTCATGGTTAAAAACTATGATCTTGCAATGGATAGTTTAATAATCCTTACGCCGAATATAATAATTGGTGATTCGGTGACGGTAAAAAGCATTGTCAGAAACAGGGGGTTAAATACAGCTTTTGGCTACTTAACCCGCTTTACCTTGTTGGATGCGGATAAAAACGCCGTTTTTGATTCAATTGTTGTGGTAAACGATTCTTTGGAGCCGGGAAAAGAACAAACGTCCCGTCTGGACATAGTACCGGAAAATGGTGGGATTTTTCAGGTTTTAGCCGTGGTTATATACGAAAAAGATGAAGATGTTTACAACGATAGCAATACCTGTTTTTTAGCGATAGGATATCCGGAAAACAGCCTGATTATTAATGAAATTATGTATATGCCGGAGACCGGCGAAACCGAATGGTTTGAAATATTTAATCCGTCATCAATAGAAGTGAATTTAAATCGATGGAGATTCCGGGATGCCGGTGGCGGGTGGCGAACATTAACAACAGAAACAGAAATTATTACGACAAATGGGTTTTGTATTGTGGCGGCCAAACAGGATTTCCGGCAGGCCTATCCACAGTTTTCGGGAAGCCTGATCGTGCCGGATAGTTTTCCAATACTCAATAATTCCTCGGATTCCCTGTTTTTGGCGGATGGTAGCGATCGCGTGATCGAAACGGTGTGTTTCCGGCAGGAATGGGGCGGTGCAACCGGAATAAGTATTGAAAGAAAAGACCCCAACGCCCCCGCACTGAACGAATTTAACTGGGGAAGCTCGAGCAATCCTGCCGGGGCAACTCCGGGAATGGAAAATTCTATTTTAAAATATCAATATGACCTGAAAATTCTTCCGGGAAGCTTTTTGTTCGTGGATTCAACGGTGGCGCTTATCCGCCCAGTAAGCTTTCAAATTGGCATTATCAATTCCGGCAGCCAGGAGTCAAGCCGGTTTTCTCTGGAGGTTTATTATGATGTCAACGGAGATAACAAAGCATCACCGGGAGAGTTGGTTTGGAGTCTGCACAATATTCCTCCTCTTCTGCCGGACTCAACAATCCTGTTAGACGGAGAAATATATTCTGAAAAGTCGGGGCGTTGCCACTACTTGGCAATTGTCGCCATGAGCGACGATGAAAACACGAAAGACAATATGGCGACCACCGATCTGTTGGTTGCATATCCGATACAGTCGGTGGTAGTTAATGAATTTTTTGCATATCCAAATAGTGGTCAGGCCGAATTCATTGAACTCGTACACCGGGGCGGAGATATTATTAATTTGAACGAATGGAGATTGGAAGACAGTCGCAGCGCTATAGTTTTATCGCATCCGATAATGCTTGAAAAAGGGAAATATCTGGTGTTGGCCCAGGATAGCAGCTTCTTCGATTACTGTTCTGTGAGCAATTTTCAGGTAATCATACCCGAAAAATGGCCCGGGCTGAGCAATACCGCCGATAAAATTGTTATCCGGGATCTGACCGGAACTATAATTGATTCCTTGGCCTATAATAGCGAATGGGGTGTTGTCTCCGGGGTGTCTCTGGAAAAACGATTGCCCGAAGATCCGAGCGAACAAAGGCAGTTTTGGTCTCGATCTCAGGACGCTAGTGGATCAACACCGGGCGCTGATAATTCGATTATGCCGAGGTTGTTCGATTTAAAGCTGGACTCCATATTGGTTAGCTGGTATGACGGAAACATTGAAACCGAGGTGGATATCATGTGCTGGTTTTCAAATAGAGGTCAGAACAGCTGTGCTTCGGCGAAAATATCTGTTCAGGAAAACAGGCAGACTATTGCGATAAAAAATATTGGAGAAATTGCGCCCGGCGGCCAGGATTCAGTAACAATGAACATTGGAACTTTTGAATCGGGCATCCACCGCTTGCAGGTATTCGTTGACTGGGCAGAAGACATGAATCCCGGAAATGATACCCTGAGCGCCGAAATCAGAACCGCCTATCCGGAGGGCAAGCTTCTTTTGTCTGAATTCATGGCGATTCCACGGGTAGTCATTACTGAAAGCGGATCAAATTCCGAGTATATTGAGATTTTCAATCCATCGGAAGAAATACAACTTGAAGGCTGGATGATTTGTGATGAAAACACCGGCGCACCGGTGGAAATCCAGGAGCAAAAAACCATTTCCAGTGGAGGATATTTTGTATTTGCGGCCGACTCATCGGTTTTTCATTTTACTGGGGTTATATCACCGAGAACAGTCGTTTTTAAGAAATTCCCTACTCTGAACAATACTGCCGATGCCCTATATTTAAAAGACCCAACCGGCAAAACAATTGACAGCCTGATCTATAACTCTCAGTGGACGGTCCCTCAATATATATCTATGGAAAGAGTCTATTTCAGCAACCCGAACACGATTAGTAACTGGCGGTATTCGACCGACCCGTCGGGCGGTACGCCGGGATACAAGAATTCTGTTGCAATAGATGATGCCACAAATAGACCGGGCATCAAAACCAGTCCAAATCCATTTTCACCAAATGGAGATGGCGTTGATGATGAGGTGGCAATAATGTATCAACTTCCATTCCCCAGCGCAAGGGTGACCGTGCAGATCTACGATCTGATGGGGCGTCTGATATATGAGCCCGCCAGGAACATCACCACTTCATCCCGGGGGGCGGTATACTGGGATGGCTCCGGCAAACATGGAAACCGGGCGCGGATTGGCATGTATTTGGTCCGCTGTTCCGCCACAGACGCCGCAAGCGACAAGACTGTTGGCTATATCACAACCATTGTGCTGGTACGGTGAAAATTGTAATTCTTTGGCCACCCCCGAAAAATGGTAATGGTGTTATTGCAACTAATTGATAAATATGGTGGTTAATTAAAGAAATGATTTAAAAATAACGCCTCCCTTATATAATAAATTGTACAGTTTTGAGGTAGGGACACAAAGTGAGAATAGCGAAATACTGGAATCTTTACTGTAATAAAGCATGTCTGCAAACAACTTATCTGGGTTATTGACAGAGGTGGAGACAGAACAAAATTGATTGTTCCGTTACTAAGAAAAGGTTTGAAATTTAGTAGCCGTTCACGGCTTGAAACTTGAAATTGGAAAGTAGAAATTTGAGAGACCTGTCTGCGTCTACCTGTCCGGCAGCTGCCGGAGACAGGTGCGACGCACAGGCAGGGATGAAACGAGTTTACGAGTTGGATGTTTATGCCGATCGAAGATTCTCCGAAGGGGTCCTTCGTGACCTTTGGAAAGGCATGCCTTTGGCACAAACCGGCAGAAGCGTTATCAGATATGGTCTGGAACGACTTTGCAATAGTTGCTCCAGCAGGAGTCCCGTTGGGGAAAAACTCGGCCCAAAATTGAATGCGTTCATCAACAGTACAAAAGCATGAAGGCCAAATTTCCCCGCCTGCCCCCGATTTCATCGAGGTTCGGCGGGCAGGCAATTTTCCCGAAGGGACTCCTTTGGATCTATTTTCTAATTTCAACGTTCCGTGAACGCTTACGAAATTTATCATCCGGTCATTAGGAAAGCGTAATTTGATATATCGAGGAAAAGTCAGAAATATAAAATGGATTAGTAGAAAAGTGAATCTCCAATATCGATAAGATATTCAGTTAAGGAAAATAGGAGGTCTCAGAACGATGTTATCAATTTTAATCCCGATAAATCGGGACTATGTACTGACTGTACACAGAGATTAGTTTGCTCCATCATCAATTGTTGCTTGGCAGTCCTGTTAAAACTGTAGAAAAGTATCGACTTTACGAGATATTAGGATTCATCTACTATTCCGCAGGAATTCCTTTGGAATAAAATAGGTCTGATAGTCAAAATGTTTTTCCAAAGGTCACGTCCCAAAGGGATCTCTTTGAGATAGGTCACAACGGACTCCTTTGACCCGAAGGGTCTCCTTTGGAGGAGACTCCTTCGGAGAATCTTCGATCGGCATAAGTATTAATCCGGCGGCTGCCGGATCTGCCGACCAGGCAGGCGGAAACGCGGATTAAGTATCTGAA
>JAUSPJ010000155.1 GCA_030655795.1 Fidelibacterota bacterium
GCAGCGGCAACCCGGTCAGCATCGGCAATGACAACCGTCTGCCTGGTATTGGAAGCAATTAAAAATGGTTCGTCGCCGGCCCGGGCCGGAGTTGATAGGATGGCGTCTGGATCTTTAACCACGTGTTGGCCTCTGCTCTGGCGGCGATACCCGCGGGTGATGATTCCCGGAGAATACCCGGCTTCCGACAGCCAGTTGGCCAGTGCAATTACAAAGGGTGTTTTTCCGGTACCGCCGGCCATAATATTCCCAACGGAAACTACCGGAACATTGACGAAATGGCTTGATAAGATACTCTGATCATAGAGCCGGTTTCGGATTCCCGTAATTACCCGGTAAAGCCCGGTAAAAGGTAACAAGAGAATTTGAATTATTATTTTAAAAAGATTCATGCGTTTAATGGATTATAGGAATTTCAGAATCATTTCAGCAGCGCGGTCAGAAGCGCCGGATTCCCCAAGTTTACCGGTGACCATGGACAGAAATTGAACCATTTGCTCACGGTATTCGGAATTGGACAGCAGCGCTTTGGCTTCATTAACAATATTCTCGACAGTCGCGTCATGCTGGATGAGTTCGGTAATTCCTTTTTTATTGGCGATCAGGTTGGCAACACTGATAAATGGAACTTTCACCAGCAGTCTGCCCATCAGATAGGATACATTCGAGAGCCGGTAAATCACTAGCAGGGGTGTCTGAAACAGAGTGGCTTCGAGGGTGGCCGTACCGGACGACATGATTAATAACCCGGCGCTTTGTATGATCCGGTGATTTTGATCTCTGAGCCAGTGAATCCAGGCGCGGCTGTTTTCCTTTTCGTAGGCCGATATATCGATATCGGGAGCAATCGAAACAGCGACATGCAGGTCCGGGTAGCTTTCCTTTAGCCGGTGAACGACTTTCAGCATGACCGGCAGATGCCGCTGCACCTCCTGCCTGCGACTGCCGGGAAACAGTCCGATAAAGGGAGTTGCGTTTTCCGGCTTTATCGATTCAGATCCAGGGTTGATTTCACGGATTTTTGCGACCTGGTCAATTAACGGGTGACCGACAAATCGGGCATTCACCCCGCGGCTTTTTAGCCAGTTTTCCTCAAAGGGTAAAATGCACAATACCAACCGGGTATATTTTTTGATTTTTTTTACCCGCGACTGATGCCAGGCCCAGACCTGCGGACTGATATAATAAACGACAGGAATATTGCGTTTTGTGATAGCCTTGGCAAGGCGGAGATTAAAGCCCGGATAGTCAATCAGAACGACCAGGTCGGGTTTGGTCCGGTCGATATGTCGCAGCGTTTTCTTCCAGAGTTTATAAATAAACGGCAGATGCCTGACGACTTCCGCAAAACCCATAAACGATGTTTCCCGGATATGATAGAGCAATGTTGCGCCGGCCGAAGACATATTGTCGCCACCGATAGCAGAAATACTGGTTTCCGGTTGTTTCTTTCGGATTGCCGCGACCAGGTTGCCGCCATGAATGTCGCCGGACAGTTCGCCGGCCGATATGAAAATATGCTTAGAAGCCATTGGGATTATTGATCACTATTTCTTTGATAAACAGGACAATGGTAAATACCGCCTGATTAAGCAGGGTGGATTTTTCGGTTCGCAGGACTTTTTGCCATTTTCTGGGAATGTGATCCGGGTCTTTTTGCCAAGGAGTCAGGCGCGGAAGCAGACGGGGAACGTTGGTTGTATATTCCCGGTACTCATCACCAAACAGTTCTTTCAGTTTTGTCTCTTCCAGCGCGATGATAAATCCGTACTGGACAATGAAGTAGACCAATGCAATTATCATCAGGTAGACGACCCATGGTCCGCCGGCCATCAGCGCAAAACCGATATAGATAATCACATTACCGAGATAGAGCGGATTCCGAACATAGGAATAGATTCCGGCCGTGCAAAGTTTTTTGGCGCCCACCTTTCGGGAGCGGGTATCTCCACCGGCGCGGCGGATACCGGCCAGCCGGATACTTTCACCCAGGGCCACAATTAGTAATCCGCAAATGACTCCAATTTGTGTCAGGTCTGACTGGATGAGGAGAATAAGTACAAAAGGCAGCGGGGTAATTCCCCGATAACGGAAGAAAAAATTTCGAAGGGTCATATTATAGCACTTTCTGTAAAGATGATTTAATTTGTTGTTCAATTAGCAGCGCGATTTCAAGGGCCCGCTTGCCGTCTTCTCCGGTAACCGGAGGCGGTGTTCCGTTTTCAATTGAATGCGTAAATGCACGCAGTTCTTCCAGCATGGCATTTGATTCCGTTGTGTGAATTTCCTGGTAGGTAATCAGCTTGGTTGTATTGTCGTTAATTTTTAATTCTGCAACAGGAATGGCGTTTTCAGGAATTTCGTCTGGATTTTGGGACAATGAATAAATACAGGTCTGGTTTTTTAGAAAATCGATAGACAGATAAGCATTTTTTTGAAAGATTCTGATTTTACGCATCTGCTTGTTTGAAATCCGGCTGGCGGTGATGTTTGCCACACAGCCGTTGGTAAATTTTATACGGGCATTCGCGATGTCTATTGTATCTGTCAGGACAGGCGCACCGGAGGCGTCAATCTGCTCGATCTCGGCATCGACCATGGAGAGGATAATATCGATGTCATGAATCATCAGATCAAGAATAACCGCTACGTCGGTACCACGGGGATTAAAGGGACTGATCCGGTGGGATTCGATGAACAGCGGATTCACCGGGAAATCCACGATGCCCGCCAGGGCGGGATTAAACCGTTCGATATGCCCAACCTGCAGAACCCGGTTTTTACGCTTTGCTAATTCTATAATAGTATTGGCTTCGTCAATTGTCTGCATGAACGGTTTTTCACAGAAAACATGCAAACCCTTTTCCAGGGCGGTTTTGGCGATGAGATAATGAGATTTTGTCGGAACAACGATGGAAACAGCATCACAGGACTGCAGCAGCTGGTCCAGTGAGTTGAAAGGAGTAGCCTTATATTCATCGGCAATGACAGTGCTGCGCCGGGGATCGGAATCGAAAAAACCGACGAGTTCAACATTTTCCAGAGCATTCAGATTTTTTATATGCCAGCGACCCAAATGCCCGGCGCCCACAACTCCAATTTTGATCATAAACACCTCATTTTGCAGTGGAATTTAATTCCCGAACTGCAATATTAAAAACGTTATCCGTTGATTGATTCTCTATTTGATAATAAAGCGTAAATTTCGTACTTTCCCACGATTGGAAAGTTGAAATGAAATTAATCCGATATTTAAAAAAACCGAACAAGGTTATCGCCAATCGCCGTAAGGATGAAAAACGATTGTTGGCGGCATTCATCGGTGTTATCTGGCTGCTGATCATAATTCTGATATATTTTTATCCGAAATCGGCGCCGTCACGGGGAATTATGCACCTTGAAGGGCGTTACTTTCTCAATAACACCGTCCGGACAACACTGGCGAAAAATGGCTTTTCCGAGATCAAGATAGACAGCGACAACAGTAGCGGCCTGTTTCTGGCGTTTACTATTCCTGCCGGTAAATCCACAGACGCGGCTATTGAAGCAATCAAACCGCTGGTTCAGCATAGCGGCTGTACGATTCGCAGCATCAATCGATTCGATCAAAACCGCGGTTTTATTATTATGGTTGATTACTACAATCAGTCAATTGGGTCTCTGACTTTTCTGCAGGGTGAGAATATCAATGATTATCTGGTTTTGAAGGGCGAGTTGCGGCAGAAACCCAAACTGGCCATTGTGATTGATGATTTTGGCTACAGCAACAGTGAAGTGATTAAAAGATATTTCCAGGTAAGTGAGAAGCTGACGCTGTCAGTCATTCCCGGTCACCGGTATTCAAGATGGGCGGCATCAGAGGGAAAGAAGTTCAATAAAGAGATCATAGTACATATGCCCATGGAACCGGAACGGCAGGAATACAGCCTGGGTGAAGATCAGTACATGATCCGGCAGACAATGCGCAGTTTTGAGGTTGAGCAACGGATATCCGCAGCGATGGTGGAACTGCCCGAAGCCGTTGGCATGAATAATCATATGGGATCGCTGGCAACAGCGGATACCGATGTGATGAAAATGGTCATTAAGAGTCTGAAAGAGAAGGGGCTGTTCTTTGTTGATAGTTTTACATCGCCGCGCAGTGTCGCTTACGAAGTTGCCAAATTGCAGGGATTACCTTCAGCCTGCCGGTCAGTATTTCTTGATAATAACAAGGATAAGAGCGAAATTCAGGCGCAATTTGAAAAAGCAATCGAAGTTGCAAAACGGCGCGGGTCAGCCATAGCCATCGGGCATGTGTATCTGGAGACCCTGGAAGTGTTGGAGCGCTTAATAGAAACGGGAAAATTTTCGGGGATAACACTCTGTTTCGCCTCGGAAATTGTCTCGTGAAAGGATAGATCAATATGCCTTATTTAGAAGTTAATTTCGATCCGTTTATAGCCCTGGCGAAAATTACGAATGCTCCCGTTTCAAATCCGCTGAACCTGATCAGTTATGTGGAAACTGTTGGGGCCGGCGGAATCAGCTTCAGTTATGGGCCGGATATCGGTCAGATGAATAACCTGAGTCTGTTAAGATCAATGTCGGGCAGCCGGATTAATGTCCGGGTTCCGGCGGATATGCAGATTGTGCAAAAAGCGCTGTTGCTGCGACCGGACATGATTACTATTAACGACCCGGACAGTGAAGACGGTTCCGTTGAGATTCCGTCAAAATTGATCAAAGATCTGGTTGCTTCGGTCGTGAATATGGACGAGGTCGGAGTGGCGCTGCGCCTTAAACCCGATGTAAAGCAGATGAAGGAAGCCTATCAGATGGGCATTGATGAAGTTGAAATCGCCACCAATGAGCTGGCGGAGCATGAGAAACGGTTACCCTTTCTGGAATGTCTGGAAAGGATAACCCATGCGATACACATCGGGAAACGGAACAATCTGCGTGTTTCCGTCGGAGGCGCTCTGGATCGTCGAATCATCAGCGCCATCAATGAAGTGATCGATGTGGAATTTATTTCCGTTGGCCGCGCACTGCTGGCCCAAGCGTTTCTGCGGGGATTTGAGACCGCCATTAAAGAATTAATTGAAAAAACAGATATAAGTTAAAGGAGAATACAGAAATGATATTGGTTGCAAAACAGTACCGGGGAAATGTAGTCGAAAGTTTCCACATCGGCTATGCCGTTGCAGTAAATGATAAAAGCGAAGTGATTTTTTCTGCTGGAGAAACGGAATATCCGGTGTTTATTCAGTCGGCCGCGGCTCCATTTCAGACAGCGGTGTTACTGGAGTCCGGAGCTGCGGAGAAATTTAAATTGGATGATGAAGACATCGCGATTTGTTGCAGCAGTCACAATGGTGAAACGTATCAGACCGAAGCGGTGGCAAATTTATTAAAGAAAATCGGCATGAATGTCGATGACTTATTGTGCGGCGTTCATCCGCCCTTTGATAAAACCAGTTATGAGCAGCTGATTCTGCAGGGACGCCGGGCGACTGCTCTGCATACCAACTGCAGCGGAACTCATGCCGGGATGCTTGCACTTGCCAAGACCCTGGATGTCGTTGCCGGAAGCTATATCGGAGTCGAACAACCGGTTCAGCAGCGGATTTTCGAGAAAATAAAACACTATTCCGATAAAGATAAAATTCCCATGGAAACCGATAACTGCAATGCGCCAACCTTTTTTCTGCCGCTTTTCAATCTGGCTTTGATGTATCGGAAACTGGCGGAAGGCGCCGATGAATATCTGCAGAAAATTTTCCATGTCATGAATATGCATCCCAGGCATCTGGCCGGCAAAGGCCGGTTTGATACCGATTTCATTTCCGTATTGCATGGCAGGGGTGTCTCAAAATACGGCTGTGAGGGGGTTCGGGGCATTGGTGTCCAGACGGAAAGCGGTCATACCGGAATTGCGCTTAAAGTTCTCAGCGGCAGCTGGAAAGCGGCGGATTCCATGTCGGTTGCAGTGCTGAAACATCTCAAACTGCTGGATGAAGAAACTCTGGCGAAACTGGAGAAATACGAATCTCCGGCTATAAGAAGCCATTCCGAAAAATCCATTGGGCATATTGAAACCGAAATCGTTATTGACGAAAATTAGATATTCTTAAGATATCAGCATTCGGAACAGATATTAGGTATGATTCGAACAATTTTTTTTGATCTCGGAAATGTCATTGTCAGTGTTGACAAAGATCTGGCTATTCGTGAACTGGCCCAATTACCCGGCTTGTCCATCTCTTTGGTTCGGCAAATTGCAGACTCTCAGCTTGAAATGAATTTTGAACAAGGGTTGTTGAGTATCAGTGAGTATATGGAAACATTGCGCCGTGATTTCGGAATTTCCGAACAGATTACGGTGGAAACCCTGATTGATATCTGGCAAAAACCCTTTGAATTGATGCCGGAAGTGTGCCGCTTGGTCCCGGTTTTAAAAACCCAGGTGAGACTGATACTCTTATCCAATACAAACGATCTGCATATCCGGGCAGTCAGGAAAAAGACGCCGATTCTGGACGAATTTGACGATCTGGTACTGTCCTATCAGGTGAAATCCCGAAAGCCGGATGAAGCAATTTACCGGAAAGCCCTGGCCATTGCGAAAAGGCGCCCGGAAGAGTGTCTGTTAATCGACGATCTGATAGAAAATGTAACAGCCGCCCGACAGGTCGGTATCCGCTCTCACCAGTATAAAACAATTCACGAACTGTATGTTTTCCTGGAAGAGTCGGGATTGCGGCTGAATTAAATTGCATGTTTAAGCTGTATGTAATAAGTTACTCTGACGATGGTTGAATTTAAAAAACCTGAAAACCTCCAGCAGTTGATTCTGCATATTTCTACGGATTTCATTAATCTGTCTCCACGGAAAGTAGATGCTACAATCAACCGCGCCCTGGAGATCATTGGCACTTTCACCGGTTCCGACCGCAGCTATGTTTTTCAGCTGAACCGGAGTAACAACACGCTCAGTAACAGTCACGAATGGTGCGCTGCCGGCATCGTGCCGCAGATTGCGAATCTGCAGAATATCCAATTGCAAAACCGCCCCTGGTTTAGTGAATATCTGCTGGGCAAAGAACCGGTACTGATTAATGACGTTCAGGAATTACCGAAAATAGCCGGCACAGAAAAAGCCGAACTGCTGACACAGGGCATCCAATCGCGGGTTGTGGTTCCGATGATTTACAGCAACAGCCAGATTGGTCTGGTGGGTTTTGATTCAGTCCGTCGGAAACGCCAGTGGACAAACGACGAAGTTGAACTGCTGAAAGTCATCGCCGACATTTTTACAAATGCCCTGGTGCATCGGTCCGTGGTTTTAAAATTACATGAATCAGAAGAGCAGTACCGTCTTTTGGTTGAAAATCTGAATGACGGAATCGTCATCAGTCAAAATGATAAATTTATATTTCTGAACAAGCAGTTTGCCGAGATGCTGGGCTACAGTTACGGCGAGCTGATTATGGCTGATTACCGGAGTGTTTACACCAACGAAGGGTTGGAAATTCTGCAGGAGCGCGGCCGGCGGCGACAGAGGGGGGAAACGGTTCCATCACGGTATGAGACGGTATTTAAGAAGAAAGATGGCAGCCGTTTAGACGTTGAAGCAAATGTCAGGATTATCAATTATCATAATGCACCGGCCACCTTTGCGATTGTCAGCGATATCACCGAGCGTAAAAAAACCGAGATGTATCAGCGCAAGCTTGAAGTAGAGATTTTAAAGCGTCAAAAAGTGTCCAGCATGGGAATATTTGCCGGCGGGATTGTTCATAATATCCGGAACACTCTGACGGTAATTATGGGGCGGGCCCAGCTGCTGAAGCAGAAGATGCCGGATTTGAAAGAACCGGATATTATTATCAGCAATGCTAATAAAATAGTTCAAATGGCGGACAACTTCCTTAAAAAGGCCAAGCGGGAACAGATTGAGAAAGCCACAGACATCGATCTGAACGATTTGCTGAAGACCGATATTGCTTATATGGAATCGAATCAGTATGTGAAAAACAGGGCTGATATCCATTTCGATCTGGATCGTGATATTCCTGCGATCAGGGGCCATTACATTGATTTTACTCATGCCATTTCCGGAATACTTGAATTTTCGATCAACGCAATGGAAAATTCCTCCCGCCGGGAACTCCATATTCATACTGAGTCGGACGAAAAGACCATTATTCTCTCAATATCTCACACCGGTGAAGCATTATCCGATGAAGACAGGAGTTCTGTGTTTACGCCCTTTTATTCCCTTAAAAAATTTGCCGGCAAACGGGACCTGGGTGTTGAGCAACTGGCAACCATGCAGCTCTTTAATGCCTATAATCTGCTGGAGCGATACCGGGTGAAATTCAGAATTGAAACAGACTCCGAAAAACGCACAATCTTTTATCTGACAATACCGGTTTCTAAATGATTATTTATTTTTCGTTTCCCTGAACGTAGCTATAAACCAAGTAAGGATTTGCACAATGGATAGTTATGGATGGATATCAATATTACCACCCCTGCTGGCAATTATATTGGCCATACGAACGAAACAGGTTTACCCGTCGCTTTTTCTGGGCATCTGGCTGGGCTGGACAGCGATCAACCGCTGGAATCCGCTGCTGGGATTGCGGGATACACTGGAAGCCACGGTCAATACATTCAAGGATTCCGGGAACACGAAAGT
>JAUSPJ010000294.1 GCA_030655795.1 Fidelibacterota bacterium
ATCAATCTGAATATCGGCATTGACGTTTCGTTCGGTATCTAGTGGTCTTGAGAACAGCAGTTCGGTTTTATCGTCAGACATGCTGGCTTTCAGCAGGCGAAAGGGTTTCAGATAAAATTTGCCGAGTCTGAAATTGACCCCCGATACTACCGTGTTTCTGTGTTTAACCGCCACCGGATCAACCACCGGCCTGCCCGCCGTTTCTCTCTGGCAGGCGGGCATTCCCAGTAAACAGTTTTCATCAATTAACACGATTTTAGCAGCTTCCGATGACACCGCCAGCAGGCGGTAGTCACCACGGGCCAGGTTCGTCAGGCGATAACGGCCGTCTTTTTCAACGGCTGTCTTATAGTCCGGCGTGTGACCTAAAATGGAATCCGGAAAACTGTCGGTTTTGCGAAATGCCCGGACCTGGGCATTGTGCTTGTTCGGAATACCATACACGGTCCCGCTGATTGTGCCGGTATCGAGAGAATCGCCGGTTGAAAAGGCAACTGCAACATTTTTTTCCGAAGGATTTTTTTGATAGTCCTGAATACCTCTTCCGAAACTGATAATATAGGTAGTATTATCCTGTAGTGGATTCACGAAAGCAATAGAAACTCGTTTTCGGTTTGCTTTAACAATTGCCGGTCGTCCGGGAGTGGGAGTGATCAACAGGTTGCTTGCGGCCGAACGGGGTTCGATAATCTCCGAAAAATTCAGCGCCACCCCGGTTTGCCGGTTTACATTGACGGTTCCGTTTGCCGGAAATGATGACAGCAGCGCCGGGCCGGTTTTATCCTCCGGTCCTCCGCCGGGCGGGCCCTGGGCCGCACAGCCGGATAAAAAGACCAGTGACAGGATAATTCCATACAATGGACTAATCAGAAAATGTCGTGTACGAAGCGGTTTATTCAATTCTTTCTATTGGGAAATGGCGCTTAAATTACTTTCAAAGCCTTACCAATTTTATAAAATTTCTCGAGTACAAAATCCAACTGTTCCTGTGTATGGGTGGCAATATAACTGGTCCGCAGGCGCGCCGAATCACTGGGTACGGCCGGATATATGACCGCATTCGCGTAAACACCCTCTTCGAAAAGCGTTTTCCAAAAGAGAAATGTTTTCATATTGGCACCGATGACCACCGGTATAACCGGAGTTTCGCTAGCGCCGGTATTAAAACCCATTTTCCGGTATTCACCGCGCATGTAATCACCAATTTCCCACAGTCGCCGGCGCCGCTCCGGTTCATTTTTAATGATATCCAGTGCAGCCCGGGTTGAGGCCACGACGCTGGGCGGCAAACTGGCGGTGAAAATCATACTGCGGGAGTGGTGTTTAATATAATCGATCACCATGGCGTCACCGGCGATAAAACCACCGACGGCGCCGAAGGATTTCGAAAAGGTGCCCATGATCAGATCAACCTGATCGGTCACACCAAAATGAGCGGCTGTACCGTTGCCATTGGGACCCAGAACCCCAATGGAATGAGCATCGTCCACCATCAGGCGGGCGCCGTATTCTTTTACGATTTTACATATATCAGGTAAAGGCGCTATGTCGCCCTCCATGGAAAATACACCATCGACGACGACCATTTTGCCGGTATCCTCAGGAAGACTTTCCAGGATTTCACGCAGTTCCGCCAGGTTATTGTGCTGATAGCGTCGAATAGTCGCCCCGGATAAACGGCAGCCATCAATAATACTGGCGTGGTCCAGGCGGTCGATAATCACAGTGTCTTTCTTACTTAACAGCGTCGATATAGTCCCAAGATTTACCAGGAATCCGGCGGAGAAGATTAACGCGGCCGCCTTCCCGGTAAATTCCGCTAACTCTCTTTCAAATTGTTCATGTATATCCAGAGTGCCATTTAAAAAACGACTGCCGGTACGACCGGTGCCATACTCTTTCAGGGCTTTTTGGGCTGCCTCTACGACCTTCGGATGATGAGTCAGGCCCAGGTAATTATTGGACCCGATCATGATCTTTTTTGATCCGTTGTAAATCATTACCGTATCATCGCCGCCGGAAAAGGGAATAAAATAGGGGTAATAACCCTGCTGACGGGCAATCTCTGCGTCTTTAAAATCAAAGCATTTTTGAAAAACATCCATTATCGGTTCCCCAGAAGTATTATTAGCAACCGGCGTAAATTTACTGGCAGAGAATCGGATATGCAAATGCCAAGATTTACTGTGGGAGATTTGCTTTTTAACCGTAAATTATATCAATTGAATAAACATCGAGTCATTAATCAGGTATGAGTATTATGAAAACAGTCATAGTCAATTCACAAGCGCTTCTCATTCTATTGTTCTTTGCAGCCTGCACAAACGAACCGGCGCTGCCGGATTTATCGACGATTCCGTGGATTAACGAATATGGATATAACAGCAGTGAACTATTCCCAATTAAGTCCGGCGGACAGGTTCCCGGTCCCCAGGTTAAAGTTTCCGTGAATACCGAAATTCAATACCTGCTGATCGACGTAAATACAATTGATTTTCTGGTCAGGGAAAACACGTTCAGGGATGTCAATTTTGAACCGCAGCGCATGTCAAACCGCATCAGTGAAACCAGCGAAATGATGTTTGAAGAAGGTTATCTGCACAATGTTTCCTTTCTCAACATGGATTTTCCGATTTTGTATGTGTCCATGATAAAGCGCAGCTCTGTTCCGTTCCGGGCAAGGGGAATCATCGGCCGGAATTTTCTGGTTGACGGGCAATTGACAATCGATATGCAGAATAAGATTTTCGCCTATTCTGCAAACCCGGCTGTTTCGCTGAGAAATCTGACGGCAGACAGCAATCTTGTGGATATCAATCTGAAACTCCGAAACAGTGATCATCTGGGTATCCTGAAGTTTTATTGCCATATAAACAAAATCAAATATCTCGCCACCCTCAGCGCTCGTCACAACACGACCCAGATCAGCGCCGAGCTGGCCCAGGCAATCACCGGAAAAACCTCTAATCGAACAGCCGTTATTGAATCTCTGAAAATCGGCCACAGGGAATTTTTCGGCATAAAGTGTGAAATTAACAACGATTTAATGACACTGGAGCCGGAAAACAGCGAAGCCATCAGCAGCATCATCGGAATGGATGTGCTCAATCAGTGTTTATGGACAATCGACTTTATAAACGGCTGGATGGTAATTGAATAAGTTTACACTTGCCAGATTTCCAATAGTAAGTTTTCCTTGATAATTAGTGATAGCATCATTAATATTCAAGCATGAATTATAAAAACCGCCATTTAGAAGCAAAACTTCAAATATATTCTGACACGTTTCCGGCGCTACTTTTGACCGGCGCCAGGCAGGTCGGGAAGAGTACGTTGCTTAAACATGTTTTTGGCAACAGCGCCAAGACGGTTGTATTTGATCCGATCATTGATATTCATAATGCACGCCAGGATCCGGAATTTTTCCTGAAACAGTTCTCGCCCCCCTTGATCCTGGATGAAATTCAATATGCACCTGAGCTATTGCCGTTACTGAAACGCAAAATTGATGAAGATCCGCACCCGGGACAGTATTTCCTGACAGGTTCTCAGAATCTTGCCCTAATAAATAATATTTCAGAAAGTATGGCGGGACGAGTCGTCTGCCTGAACCTCTGGAATATGACACATGCTGAAATCAGTGGATCCGGGTCTTTACCAAGCCATACCTGGACAGAATTAATTCTGAAACCGCTAAATGAAATTGATCCCGGACAGTTTCAGCGTACACCAACCGATAAATCTATCTTTACACTTCTATGGCGAGGCGGATATCCAGGAATTTTAGATTTGAGCAACAATGTTCTTTTTGACGTCTTTCAATCATATGTCAGGACGTACATTGAGCGTGATATCCGCCGCATTGCCGAGCTTAGCGATCAGCAGATATTCACCCGTTTCGTCAGTCTCTGCGCCGCACTGACAGCCCAGGAAATCAATTACAGCCAATTAGGTCGGGAGCTCGGTCTTACTCCCCAAACCGCCAACCGCTGGCTCCAAATTCTTAAAGCAACTTATCAATGGATCGAAATTCCTCCGTATTCCGGAAATACGATTAAACGGCTCAGCGGTAAGCCCAAAGGTTATTTCACAGACACCGGTCTTGCCGCTCATTTACAGCGTATATCCACTCCCGAAACACTATCCGGACATCCATTATTGGGCGCTCTTTTCGAAACATTCATTATTATGGAAATTCACAAACGCTTCGCTGCGGCGTCACAGACTCCTAACTTTTATCACTGGCGGACTCATGCCGGAGCTGAAGTTGATTTGATTATGGAGATCGACGGGATTTTCCGACCTTTTGAGATCAAGTGCAAATCGAGTATTAGCATAACGGACGCAAGGGGTATTATGCAATTTCGTAAAACCTATCCTAAACTTCGCCACGGACCTGCGTTTATCATCGCCGTTGTCGATAAAGCGTTCCGCTTAGCCGACGATATTTTCGTGATTCCATTTGATTGCACCTGACGAACCCCAGCTTGTTCAACCACTACACCAACCAGGTTTTAACAACGACTATTCCTTGATAATTGATGATGGCGTCATTAATTATCAATAAAAAAAGTGAGTTTTCTGTTACTTTGTCAGCCAGTCGATCAGATTGAATCGCAGGATAAATCCAATCGCGATGATACTAACCATCGTTGATAATTTTATGGCAATATCGAGAGAGGGTCCGGTAGTATCTTTCAGCGGATCGCCGACGGTATCGCCAGTGACAGCCGCTGAATAACTGTTCATAACAACCGTAAATTTCTCTTTTAAATCTTTCATCTCCATCAGGGTCTGATGTTCTTCGGGATCGAGTTTCAGATAGAGTTTGAACACCAGGCGGTCATCCTGATTCAGCTTCCGATAATAGGCATTCAGGGTTTCATCATCGGATTCGCTGATCTCTTTCCCGCCAAACCGTTTGATCGGGATATTCAGGGATTTTTCTTTTTGAATATATTCCGTTTCAATATACTCGATGATATTTGCCAGATAATCGGAAACCCTTTCGTCAATGCTGAACGCCAGCGGGTTCATGTTCACCAGTTCATACAGAAAGGTTGAATAATCTCTCGTCAGAAAAAACGGCCACAGTCCTCTGTTGGAAATCTTCTTGATACTGTCAATGATTTTAAATTTCAGTTCCGATTTGGACCGCTCGATATATTTCTTGGCATTGTCCCAGGCGCCGCCGGAATTAGCCATGAAAATAGCAAAAAAGAAACCAAGCAGCAAATTGCCCAGGAGCATCCCGACAATCCCGATTGGCCCCAGGATGAGCCCGGTAACAATCGGGGACAGAATCGCAATCAGAGCCGGAGACAGCATTTTTTTCTGGGCGGCTGCCGTTGATATTTTTACACACTGAGCATAATCGGGAATGGTTTTTCCGGTCATTATACCCGGAATCTCTCGAAACTGCCGGCGAACTTCGTCGATCATTTCACCGGCCGCCAGCGAAACCGCCTCAATCGTTTTACTGGAAAATGCGGCTGTTAAAGCGCCCCCGATAAACAATCCGACAATAAAACGGATATCCATAATCGATCCGCCCAGATAGGCCAGGATATCAGTTACTTCTGCCGAAGCCAAATCCACAATGTTTCCGGCTATTTCAATGGTAGTGTTCCCCATACTGATCAATTCCGCCCGAATGGTTTCGAGAAAAGCGGCAATCAGCGTCACCGCCGTCAAGGCAGCCGCTCCGATACAAAGCCCTTTACCCCGGGCGGCAGTCGAATTCCCCAATTCATCGAGAGCGTCGGTGCGCGAACGGGTTTCGCTGGGTATATCCGCCATTTCGGCAATACCACCGGCATTATCCGCTATCGGCCCAAAGGCGTCGGTTGATAAATTGATGCCCAATGTTGACAGCATACCGACAGCCGCCAGACCGATCGCATAAAGCCCCATGGAAAAATCGTGAAAACCGTTACCCGCAATAAAGGCCGCCAGCATACCGATAATAATGAATCCAACCGCCGGCACGGTTGATATTAAGCCTACCGACAATCCAGAAGTTATCACAGTGGCGTGACCGGTCTTGGCCTGCCGCGCAATTCCCTGAACCGGAGAGTAGGCGGCATTGGTGTACAGGTCGGTAACATATCCGATCGCCACACCGGCAGCCATACCCGCCAGGAGCGGAACGAACAGTCCCCAGAATTTTTCGGGAAACAAGATATTAATTGCCACGGCGCTAAATGCAATGGTAATGATCGTCGTCAGATTAATGCCCCGGTTAATCGCCGCCAGGAGGCCTTTTTGAGACAGGTTTTCCGGCGTCCTTACCGCAAAAATCCCGATAATGGACGCCAGTGTTCCGATTCCCGCAATAATCATCGGCAGAACCACGCCGTTAAAAGCCTGAGCAATCGGAAACGCCGCCACCGATAAAACCGACGTTCCCAGAATCGACCCGACAAAGGATTCAAACAGGTCCGCCCCCATGCCGGCTACATCACCCACATTATCACCCACATTATCGGCAATAACAGCCGGATTCCGCGGATCATCCTCGGGAATACCGGCTTCTACTTTACCGACCAGATCGGCGCCCATATCGGCCGCTTTAGTGAAAATACCACCGCCAACACGGGCAAA
>JAUSPJ010000157.1 GCA_030655795.1 Fidelibacterota bacterium
GGATTTTCTGAAAGGATTTGCGGGCGTCCTCATACCGTAGTCTTCGCCATTTTTCGTATGCATCTATGATACGGACATCGAAATTTTCCGGACATAATGCGATTAGTGAATCGGCGAGAGCTGACACGCGTTTTTCGTTCGAGTTGAAATCAGACCAGTGGTATTCGATTACTAATCGCTCGACATCCGGCATTTGGCTTGACAATTGATAGGCCTTCTTAAAGTAGTAAGTTCCGCTGTCTTCGACGCCAAAATTCAGATACATGAGTGCTGATTTCATTGCAGCCATTGCAAAGGTGGTATCGAGTTCGAATGCATGGAGATAATTAATCAATGCATTCCGATAATATAATTGGAGGCGGTATTCTTCACCGTTTTTATATAATTCCCGGGCCTGTTCCGATTTTGTCGTCGGATATTCGTGTCTACCGCAAGACAAGAAGGTTACAAGCAACAAGAAAATTAGTGTTAAATATGTGTAATTTTTCATAGTCTCAGTTACATTAATCTATTAGAGACTGTTACGAAAAAAAGTGAAAATATCACTTTGAAAAAATCAAACACCGTCTGGATTTGTAGTTTTTTAATCGTAAAATCATCTAAATTCGGTTGTTATTAGGTTGATCAAAAGATATTATGTTTATCCTTGTTTATCAAATAGTTATAAATATTTTCGTAACAGTCTCTATTAGAAATATACGAAATATTTCAAAGTATCAGAAATCTCCAAATAAAAATTTATATTATGACAATATTTTTATCAGTTTGTTGTCTTAATAAACTGTATTAAATATTTCAGTTACAGTAATTTTACTATAAATTAGAGCAGTTGAATAAGGGAAACACATGAAATCTATTAAACAAATCATTATTGCCCATTATACATTGCCGCCGGTCGTTGGGGGTGTAGAAAATATAATCGGACCTCAGGCAGAGGCTTTTGCAAAACAGGACTATTTGGTGACGCTGTTATCAGGCGAGGGAAAAATAGAGGGCAAAAATATTAAAACAAGTCTAGTTCCGGATTTTAATCCGAATAATCCCCATGTACAAAAGGTTCAGCGGATATTAAAATTTGGTTCTTTACCGGAAGATTATGAGTACCGTTTGCATAACCTGGAGAAGAAAATTGAAACCCAGATTGGTGATATCGATACGATCATTATTCATAATATAATGTCCATGCCGTTTAATTTAACTGCCACAGAAGCTTTTTGGAATTATATCGGGAAAAGCAAGGATAAGCAATTTTATCTTTGGACTCACGACCTGGCCTGGTTGATGGATGATCATAAGAATATTCTGTATAATCGCAGACCCTGGTTGCTGTTAAAGTCGGTTTTACCGAATGTGCATTATATAACAATTTCTGAATACAGGCGTCGGCAGATGGCGGAACTTCTGGGTATTCCCCGAAAAAAAATTACAGTTGTTCCGAATGTTCTGAAATATCAGGATTTTCTCAGTTTTCATTATGAAACAACTCAAATAATTTCCCATCTGACTCTGTTCCACAGATACCCGTTTATCCTGATTCCCGCCCGGCAGCTGCCCCGAAAAAATGTGGAACGAAGTATTCAGATTATTGCAAAATTAAAGGAATCTTTTCCGGATGTCCTGGGAATAATTACCGGTCAGACCGAACTGATAAATAATGAAATTTCACCATACTCAATCGAATTGAAGAGATTAGTGGAAGCGCTGGGAGTAGGGAATCACATATTATTTTTAGATGAATTGTTTGACACATTGAATATTTCGCAGGTAAAAAACCGGGAAGTCGTCCACGATCTTTATTTCGTTGCACACCTGGTTTTATACCTGAGCCACGATGAGGGATTTGGATTGCCCATTCTTGAAGCCGGAGCTGCCCGGACTCCGATTGCCGTTTCAAAAATACCGGTTTTCCGTGAAATCGCCGACGACGGAGTGCTCTATTTACCATTGGACGAAAGTGCCGAGTACAACGCTAACCGGCTGGTAAAATTTCTCAAAGAAAATTTGTCGCGCAGTGATCTGCTGTTTAAACGGGTTTTCAGTCAGTATAACTGGCAGAGCTACTGGCACGATTACCTGAAGCCGATATTCGGAAAATAATCGATTCATTTCAAAATAAATACTTGCTGCTGGAGTACTGGAGTGGTGGAGTAATGCCATTACGCCGGACACTCTTCGTTGTGATATCTATTTAAACTTCAAATAAGAAAAAGAAAAGTGGCCTGCCACGCGCAGTCCTCCAAAGGAGTCCTTCGTGACCGCATGGGCGGGACGAAGAGTGGAGGCGGGGAGAATCGAACTCCCGTCCGAAAAAGAGAAGCGTCGAACCACTACGTGCGTAGTTTGTTGAAAAATCTTACTTTATCGTCGACAACAAACAAACTTCCGATAAAGCCAGTCCGCAAAGGTTTCATTCGTCACCCGCGCACGAAAGTGAGGAACTATTCTGTTAAATCGACGCCCTCACCTAACCAACAGACAAAATCAGATGAGAACGGCTGCTTAACTAAGCGTAAGCAACGTTGCCAAAAGAATTGGCATTTGAGGTTTTTCAGGTTTATTAACGTGGCCCTCCTGAAAACCACGGCACGCAATTCAGCGGTTCTTCAATCCCGTCGAATCCATTCGCCCCCGTCAAAAAGCGTAATAATTTACACCCATTTTATCTAAAAACCAACTGTCGAAAAAGTTTTTCTAAGCCGGAATCTCACATTTCAGAATAATTCTCTCCAAGTTGGAAAAATATGGTTGTAATCATCAACGATCCTGGATGCATAGATTTATTGAATATAGTCGGGAAAAAAGTACGGGCATCTTAAACTTGTAGATTATAAATTTGGCAGGCATTTTTTTTGTCATGTTACGGAGGGTTTAACAGGAGTCATGTTTCGATGAAATTAAAGACATTTAAAAAAGGTGTGCATCCGAAAGAGTATAAATTCTTATCCGAACATAAAGCGCTGGAACGGCTTCCGCTGCCGGAAGAGGTTTTTATTCCGGTTCTCCAGCATATTGGCGCTCCGTGCCGGCCATTAGTCGAAAATGGGCAGACGGTAAAGACCGGTGAAATTATTGGCCAGAGCACCGGTTTTGTATCCAGTCCGATTCATGCGACAATTTCAGGTACAGTAAAAGCGATCGACAATTTCCCGCATCCCCTGGGTATCAACGGTCTGATGATTCATATTGTTGGTGATGGCGAAGATGAATGGATTGAATCGTCCGAAGAAACCAGTAACTGGGAAAACCTGTCAACCGATGAGATCGTTGAACTGGTGCAAAAAGCCGGAATCGTTGGATTAGGCGGAGCGGCTTTTCCGACTCACGTTAAATTATCTCCTTCTAAAGAGAAGAAAATTGATACGTTTATGCTGAATGGCTGTGAATGTGAACCCTATTTGACGGCTGATCATCGTATGATGGTCGAGCAATCGGAAGAAGTGGTGTTGGGAACCCGAATATTGATGAAGGCACTGAATGTTACGCACGGTATAATCGGCGTCGAAAATAATAAGCCCGATGCTATAGACGCACTGGAAAAAGCGACTTCTGCCTTTGATAATATTGAGCTTATCCCGCTGAAGGTCAAATATCCCCAGGGCGCTGAAAAAATGCTCATCAAAGCGGCAATAAATCGCGATGTACCGACGGGCGGATTACCACTGGATGTGGGAGTTGTCGTCAATAATGTTGGAACTGCCATCGCTGTAGCCGAAGCAGTAACTAAAAATAAACCGCTTATCGAGCGGGTAGTGTCGATAACCGGTGACGGTATTAAAGAACCAAAAAATGTGATTGCCAGAATTGGAACACCTTTTCAGAACCTGATCGACTTCTGTGGCGGACTTACAGATAACACTGTGAAAATTATCATGGGCGGGCCGATGATGGGAGTTGCCCAGCACACCCTGAATGTTCCGGTGATCAAAGCGACCAGCGGAATTTTATGTCTGACCGATCTTTCAGTAATTAAACATAAAGAATATCCCTGCATTCAGTGTGGGACTTGTATTGGCGCATGTCCGATGAGCCTGTTACCGACCCGTCTGGCACGGTTTGCCCAGGCGGAAAACTGGCAGATGGCGGAAGATCTGGGAATTTTGAGTTGTGTTGAGTGTGGCTCCTGCGCTTTTGTATGTCCGTCACAGATTCCTCTTGTCCAGCGAATCAGGATTGGCAAACTGCGAGTCAACGAGATGAAAAGAAAAGAAAAACTGGCAACTGTATAAATTAGCAGAAAGAAACCGCTCCTATGGAAGAGACCAAACAACCCATTCCAAATGAAGAACCGGCCAATACCGAGAAACCGAAACCCAAGCCGGTCGTGAAGGAAAAGAAAACAGAACCAAGCTATTTGTTGAGTTCTTCGCCGCATATGGCAACAACAGACAGTGTGCCGAAAATCATGTGGACTGTGATCGCAGCGCTGATGCCGGCTGTTGTTTTCGGCGTGTACAATTTTGGTTTTAGTGTTTTATTGACAATTCTGGCGTCTGTGATCGCAGCAGTTGCGACAGAAATTGTTATCAATAAAATGCGCGGCCGGGTATCCAGTGTCACCGATGGTAGCGCAGTTTTAACTGGGCTGCTGCTGGCTATGACTTTACCGCCGGCATTTCCCAAAGCATATGCCGCTGTCGGAGCTGTCTTTGCCATCGCAATCGGCAAGCAGATATTTGGCGGCCTGGGATATAATATTTTCAACCCGGCGCTTTTAGGACGGGCATTCCTGCAGGCAAGTTTTTCGGTTAAAATGACAACCTGGACGGCGCCGGTCGGTATCGACGCAATTACGACAGCAACTCCGCTCGGGTCATTCAAGTTTGATAAGATAATGACGCCCTATTTCGATATGTTTATGGGAAAAATCGGTGGCTGTATCGGTGAAACAAGCGCATTGCTGATCATCATTGGCGGTATTTACCTCTTGGTAAAGAAATACGCCGATTGGCGTATTCCGGCCAGTTATCTGGGCGCCGTATTTATCCTGGGCGGTTTGTTGTGGATCATAAATCCGGAACAATATCCTGACCCGGTGTTTCATCTGTTTTCCGGCGGGCTGATGCTGGGAGCCTTTTTTATGGCAACAGATATGGTGACTTCGCCGGTTACGCCGAAAGG
>JAUSPJ010000350.1 GCA_030655795.1 Fidelibacterota bacterium
CGTAGCACTGCCGGCGGCGCCCCAGCCGGAAAACCCCAGCGCCAGTTGCCGGGATTCGCCGGAGGCAGGTAAATCGCCCACTATAGGACTGAAAAAACTCTGCCCGAAGCCCTGTGAGTAAAGCATTAAAATAATCGTTGAAATGAGTAATCTCTGTTTCATTTAAAACCTATAATCGAATTGAAGTCTGAAATCAGACGTGAATTTTTCGTAATTAATTTCATCCTGAGGTGACATGACTGGAGCTTGAAGGGTTCCAATATTATATCCTGCGCCAACGATATTGGTCATTGGATCATGCAAATCGAAACTGTATTTGAAACGGATTGAAAAGTCCCGGGACAATCGTGAAAAGACCGAAATCCAGCCGTGCAGCGCCCGGGTATCGGAGTTGAAAATCCGGAAATCCGTATCCTCAAAGTTCCACAGGAAGCCCTTGTAAGTCATCAGTGAACCCATCAGCTTCAGGCGTTCATTGACGTTATGTGTCACAGTCATACCCAGGGCATTACTGGGTGAGCCTGCATTGCCTACGGAGGATGTTCCGCCGGTTTCGGCATTGGTTACCAATCGAGAGCGCGGTGTGAATTCGGTAAAGCCCACTGAATAAAGGACACGAATCTGGTTAAATTTGGACATACGGACGATCGCTTCCATCCGCGTCTCGTTTGCCTGATAAAAAACCGGTGAAAGCGTGTTTGTCTTATCCCGGTGCTGCCATTTCTGACGAATCCGGAAGCGGTATTTAAAAACCGGGCGGTACTCCATATTCAGCACCAGCCGGTTGTACTGCGCATTATCGGCAACCCGCCGCCAGATATCATGCTCAGCCGTCATGACTAAAGTGCGGTGCAACTGATAACGGGTGGAATAATACAATCCCCGCTCGGCCTGTGGCTGGGCTGTCCCGGAGTACAGATCTCCGAGGACCGGATCTTTGAGGTAAAATACATCTTCGTAAATTGTGCCTTTATAACGTTGATAATTGCTGAATGAGCGCTGATAAGGATTATCAAAATCCAGATCGTAGTCCCGGTAAACCACCAGGAAATTCAGATTATCAAACTGCATGAATCCCGAGAGAACCAGCGCTGCAGGATTTGAGGAGAAATTGAACAAATCTGAATTTTTCACCAGAGTCGCATATTCGCCCTGTAAGGTCATGTTTTTAATGACTGTCATAAATTCCAGGCCGGCGACTTTACGCACCGCCTGGGCCTTGGACCAAAGTCCTGAAGTTTCATCGGATTCATAGCTGGACGCAATCTCAGAATCAGCGGAATTGCCGATTTGGGTAAGATATTTATTGATACCTGTGGGATTGAGCATTGTCTCTTTTACCTGCAAATCCAGCGGGCGGTCATACATGCTTTGATACATCGTAAATCCAAGGTAAGTCCCCGGCACAAAGGAATATTTGACATTTCCACCCAGCAGCAATTCTTTGACGGAATTTGTAACCGGCATTGCGATACTGTCATACAAGCCATGATTCAGACGCGGATACGTGGTGATCAGCGTTGAAAAGGAACTGTCGCTGTTTACGATCGCGTCCCGTGAATTGTATGATATAAAACCGGTTCCGATAAGATTGCCGACCTGCGCTTCCGCTGTCACACCACGCAGACTATATTGAGTCGTGCGGGAGGCGTTGCCGCTGATACCGTTCAACCGCTTCCGCCAGGCATACCCGGTCTTCCGGGGCATGAAAAAATCGGTGGTTTCAAACGTCACGCCCTGTCCGAAGGAGGCAATATAATCACCAACAATTACTTTGTTCAGTTTTACAAAACCGTCACTGACAGCGTTGGCTTCGAAAAATGCTTTGAACTGCGGGATTTTCCATGCATTAGGGACATATTTTCCAATTACATTATCCAATTTAGGATGTTTTTCAATATTTTGATTTAATTTCCCAAATGTGATTTCTCGATAAATCGTCGGTTCGCCCATATTGCGCAGATAGGAGCTTTCGAGCCGGTACTTTGTCCCCCAATGCAGCCGTATCTTATAGTATACGTCCAGCGGATGGTCCAGCCGGACGAAATCGGAATACGAATTGGCATCGTCGCTGGGCGTCTGACTCAGTGTGATATTTTTAATTACCGTGGAAAAACTGCCGCCAAATGAATGCGTCACCTCATCATCGGAATACTGAATGAAATCCTCGAGATTGGAAAACCCGTAATAGGATAAATCCTCGGTGCTGCGCAAATCCGTGCGGTTTTTGATTTCCCCCTGCTGCTGCCGATTGACAACCGCCACCGCATCAATCGGTGATAATCCCGCAAGATTCAGTAATTCAAAATAGCTAATGGTATTGACGTTCACCGGATTGGACAACATATCAATCCAGTTGTTGACAAAATTCTCACTGGCGCCGTCGTCGGAGATCCATCGCTCTACCTTATAATAATTGTCCTCCACCCTTTTCTGGGTTTCCGCCAGAAACAGAGGTGATAGCTGAATCATCTCTTTTATTTTCAGGAAAGTATCGTTATCGATACTTTTTATCTTTCTCAGATCATAAATGCTTTCAAAGGGACCGGTATTTTCCAGCCAATCGATA
>JAUSPJ010000352.1 GCA_030655795.1 Fidelibacterota bacterium
CCGGTCAAACCATACAGACGCGGTAAAACCAATACCAACGTTATCAGAAATATTTGACGGCTAACGGTTAATAACAGCGCCTGTTTGGCTTTGCCAATCGCCTGAAACAGTGTCGATCCAACAATCTGAAAACCAAAAACCGGAAGCGCCACAATGAAAATCCGAACCGCTGGTATTCCCATGCGGATTATTCCGGGATCATTTGTAAAAACCGATATGATTGCTCCCGGAAATGAAAACAACACTATCGCTCCGACTGTTGAGACAATGGTAGTCGCTTTATTTGATAGGGCCAGGACCCGTTTCGCTTTATCATAGCGCTTTGCGCCATAATTAAACCCGACAATCGGCTGCATCCCCTGGGCAATGCCGAACAAAGGCATAGAAACAAACATTAACATACGGTGCATTATTCCAAACAATGCAATGGAAAAATCCCCGCCGTAAACCCGTAACGTATTATTGATAACCACGACCAGCGCACTGGCGGAGAGCTGCCGGATCAGAGACGGTGAACCCACGGCAACAATTTCCCGCATAATCAATCTGTTGAGACGAAGATTCCGCAAATGCACTGTTAAACTGCTTTTTCCCGAATAAAAATAATAGACCAGGTACAGCGCCGTTACGACCTGGGAAATGACCGTCGCTGCGGCGGCCCCTTTGATGCCCCATTTAAATCCAAAAATAAAAATCGGGTCAAGGATAATATTTAAAATCGCCGAAATCAGCATCGTCGTCATGGCAACTTTGGCGCGCCCTTCCGACCGGACGACATTATTGCTCGCCATGGAGAAGGAAAAGAATACAGTACCCAGCAGAATAATCTGCGCGTAATCCCGGGCATATGGCAGAACCGTATCCGATGCACCAAATAGCGCAAGCAATACATCAATAAAAATATTGCCAAGCAGCGCCAGTGAAAATCCAAAGATTACAATGGAAAGCAGAACATTTCCGAATGTTGTGTTAGCCTTCTCATAATCTCCGGCGCCAAGGGCTCGCGAGATGACTGACGCTCCGCCAATTCCGATCATCATCGCAATCGCCATTACCAGCAACTGAATCGGAAATACAATAGTTATTCCGGCAATTGCCATAGAACCAACACCGCGCCCAATGTAGATAGTATCGACGACATTATAGAGGGCCGTAACAAACATCGCCACCATTGCGGGCGTTGATAGATTTACGAGTAAGCGACCGACTCTTTCGTCGGCCAGGATATGATTATTATTGTTCAAATTAACCCTTCATTTTTTTAAGTGCTAGTTCCAAATATAGCGCATATTAGTTGCACGTGCAACTAATATGAGAAAATTTACCAGTAATTGTTACACGATAGTAAATCAGCCAATAAAGTGAGTAAATTTTATTCTTGTTCCGGGGCTCCCCGCCCGGCGGCTGGCGTTCCTATCGTCTCCCGTTAAACAAGGAAATGCTCGAGCAAACCGATATGACCATCAGCGTCCCGGTGCCGAAGATGCATTTTGTCACCCGTTATACCGGCGCCATTAAGAATCACTGGGGAACGGTTCCCGATTCCATGCGCCTGCGCAACCATTTTTTCTTCAAACACGCTATTAATGAGATCATACGCCGCCTGAAATCTCAAATCACGGTCGTTGACAGCGAATGTGACTTCGAAGCCCTTTGAATATTTCAAAAAAAACTTTTAAAACTCATAAAATAATCAATCATAAAGCAGCTTTATACTTTAGGTGTATGTGTTAGACCATTTATTATAAATATAGCGACATATTTCTCCGTTTTTATTATTAACTTCCTATATGATACTATTTGACCGCCAAACATTTTTTCACACTACTAAAATTACCAGCATCAATACGATAGAGATATATTCCAGAACCTACATTTTTCGCATTCCATTCAACTGAATAATATCCTACATTTTTATAATCATTTACCAGTGTTTCAACTAATCTCCCGCTAATATCATAGATAGATAATTTTACATGGGATGATTTTGGCAATTGATAAGATATTATTGTGGTTGGATTAAATGGATTGGGATAGTTCTGATATAAGTAAAGTATATTTGGTATTGTAACTTCATGTTTTTTTATTCCAGTAATGTGTTGTGATTCTTCAAGGCAAATATTATCAAACCAGGCTGTTCCTTCTTGAACATCCAATTGCAAGTTCGTAAGTTGATCCTCATCTTCTATAGCCGTTAGCGTTTCAGAACCCTTATATATTCCATTAATCCAGTAGCTAATTTTCACCTCGGATGATGAAGGTCTCTCATATTGAATTTTTATCAAATACCAAGATAATTTAGTATAATTACCAAGAGTCACTCCACCTCCTCCGCTTAATATAGTACCATCTCCTTTAAAACTTATGAAAGAACGAGATGGGTTACTCCAGTGTGTTCCTTTACGTAAAGCTATATCTGCTCTATCAGGATGACAGCCAGATAGGTTTTCATTTCCATTACGCACTGCTAATTCTATTTCATACGGAGGTGATATTACTATAGGATGATAAGCTAGCGCGCCCCAGCAACCACCAATAGTACCGAAAAGGCGAAGTGATTTTTGGCCTTGATAGTTCACAGTATTATCTACATAGTTTTTTGAATTATCTGTTGCATTACCATCTGCTACCCAGGTAGTTGGCCAAGAACCAGTTGAATAAGATTCAAAATCATCAGTCCATTGGGCTTGCACATTTGAAAAAAATGATAATAATATAAACGTTAAAGAAAATAAAAATAATATTTTGATTGAAAACATTGAATTCTTCATTATTGAATACTCCTTATTTTGGTTTTTATTTTTTATGAAGTTTTTAATTAATTTAGGGGCTTCTAATATGTGAAATCATTTTATTGCAACATATGTTTAACCTGCACGGAATTGCCCTTGCGGGTTTTCTCCATAGATAAAAAACTTTCTCCATATACAAAATTCTGAACCCATTTTCCAGCTCTTTAATCATTTCCTCAGAGTATAATCATTAATTGTTTGTCAAATATGATTAATCATCCTACGTTCCAATCAAGTCAATGTCGTCAATATCGCCGATTAAAACAGCTTTAAACCTGTCAGGTTTATAAGATTCTTTTCCCTCAGATGAGATCAATCCCGTAAACCTGACATGTTTAAAGTTTGCCAACTAAATCTATCCCTTCAACACTATCAATTTTCACCTTGTAAAACTTGCCAATTTCAAGCGCTTCTTCACTATGGACTCTTACAAGGCCATCAATTTCAGGTGCATCCCAAACGCTTCGACCAAAGTAATTATCATCAGCTTTACTTTCGACTAGTACTGTAATTTTTTGCCCGATTTTCGATTCGGCAAACTCCCGGGCGATTGTCCATTGCAGCTGCATAACTACATCTCTGCGTATTTCCTTTTCATCCGGTGAAACATTATCTGACAGTTCAGCCGCCTGTGTACCTTCTTCCTGAGAATAGGTAAATACACCCAGGCGTTCAAAACGAACCTCTTCAATAAAATCCAGCAGCGCGTGAAAATCCTCCGGACTTTCCGACGGAAAACCGACCATAACGGAGGTTCTCAGCGCAATCTCCGGAACATCCTTTCGCAATTGCAGCAGTTTCTGTTTGATCCGCTCAATATCATCGCCCCGTTCCATCTGTTTCAGAATTCGGGGAGATGCGTGCTGAACCGGAATATCGAGATAGGGGCAGAGCTCGGGATATTTCCGGAAAAGGCGGTTGATACTGCCGTTCCAGAAATCGGGATTTGTGTAGAGCAGCCGGACCCAGGAAAACAGTTTCGCCGACAGCAATTCATCCAACAGTGTATACAAATCAATTTTGGGCCCCAAGTCCGAGCCATAGCGCGTCAAATCCTGGGCAATCAGAATTAATTCCCTAACACCCTTATCCTTCAGATAGGACGCTTCTTCCATAAGGCTGTCAATTGATCGACTCTGTTGTTTACCACGAATTAGGGGAATGGAACAAAAACTGCATTGGTTATCGCACCCTTCGGCAATTTTCAGGTAGGCGGAATAACCGGGTGTCAGCAGCGACCGAATCCGCTCCACATCATCGCAATTTTCGGATGTGTTTAGGATACTTTTGACGATGCTGTCCGTGGCGTCAACACCAAATATTCCATCCACTTCCGGTATTTCAATACGCAGTTGCTCCGGATAGCGTTGGGACAGGCACCCGGTTACGATTATTTTTTTCCCGGGATCAGTTTTTTTAAATTCAAGTGTTTCAAGAATCGTTTCCACCGATTCCTCACGGGCGGATTCGATAAATCCGCAGGTGTTTATGATAATCACATCGGCGTGTTCAGGCTCCGGCTCAAAATTCATCCGGTAAGATGTCAGGTATCCCTTTAATACCTCGGAGTCTACCGTGTTCTTGGGGCAACCGAGAGATATTATCGAAAATGTTTTTGGTTTCATTCCATTACTCTCAGGAGTGCTTCCACAAAATCAGTGGGATCAAACTCAACCAGGTCATCGATCTGTTCGCCAACCCCCAGGTACCGGATCGGAATGGACAATTTATGATGAATTGCCAGAACAACGCCACCCTTGGCGGTCCCGTCCAGTTTACTCAGTATTATCCCGGTCACGCCCACCGCTTTCATGAATTCCCGGGCCTGGATAATTCCATTTTGCCCGGTATTGGCGTCCAGTACCAGCCAGATGTCATGAGGCGCATCGGGGATTTGCCTGGCAATGACCCGTTTGATTTTCGCCAGTTCATCCATGAGATTGGATTTGGTGTGCAATCTTCCGGCGGTATCTATCATGACGATATCATGGCCTTTGACCAGCGCCGATTTAATGGCGTCAAACGCCACCGACGAAGGATCTTTACCTTTCGGATTTCCTAAAAATTCTGCGCCGGATCGTTCAGCCCAGACCTTCAGCTGATCATAAGCTGCCGCCCGAAATGTATCCGCCGCAACCAGCATAACCTTTTTACCCTGAGTCTGAAACCGGTGCGCCAGTTTACCGATACTGGTGGTTTTTCCGGTTCCGTTCACACCGACAAACAATATCACCCTGGGTTTCGTCTCAGTCTCATCGATAGGAATTTCAGTATCAATCAGAGATTTAATTTCGGTTTTCAGGATCTCGGCCAGATTCGCCGATTCCCGTCGATCAACTTTCTTCAGGCGGTCGATCAGGATGTCGGTCAGGTCAACACCCAGATCTGAGGCAATCAGTGTATCCTCAATTGAGGTCAGCAATGCATCATCGATTCGAAAGTATTTGCCCAGCAGCGGAATCCGGGCA
>JAUSPJ010000358.1 GCA_030655795.1 Fidelibacterota bacterium
AAAAAAATGAATGGCAAAACCGCAACCGCATAAAAATCACTAACGGCACTCAATGGCTGACCGTCCCTGTTATCCACAACTTCGGCCAATTAATATGCGATGTCCAGATTAATAGCGGTTCAAACTGGCGACATAAACACATTCAGGCTCTCAAAACGAATTACGGAAGAGCTATACACTATTCGGAGTTGATGCCGGAAATTGAGCAACTTTACGACGGGGACTGGCAAAATCTGGCTGAATTTAATCTCGCCGGTATCAAGTGGGTTTTAGAGAAACTCGCAATCAAAACTCCCCTCGTCGTTGCCTCGGAAATAGATGGGTTGAAAAAAAACGCAGATATCGGTCCCGATGATCGGCTGATTCTTATTACGAAACTAATGCAGGCCGATACATACCTGTCAGGCGCCGGCGGACATGACTATCTTAAGACCGACTTATTTCTAAAAAATAATCTCCAATTAATTTTCCAGAATTTTGAACATCCGGAGTATCAGCAATTACACGGCAACTTTATCAGCCATCTGTCTATACTGGATTTACTTTTTAACGAAGGACCCAACGCCCACAGTATAATTGAAGGAGGAATCCGATGACTACTGCATCCATCAAAAAAATGAATATCCTGGCAATCGGGGCACACCCGGATGATATTGAAATCGGTTGCGGCGGTACTCTGGCGAAATATGCTTCATACGGCCATAATATTTTTATGTTCATCGCGACCGATGGAAATGCCGGTGGTATTGGTAAAATTCGGAAAAAAGAGCAGGTCAATGCCGCGAAAATATTAAATGTCAAAGATATATTCTGGGGCGGTTATATCGATACGGAGATGGAGGTTCATAAAGAGGCAATCATGAAGGTTGAAGATATCATTAATAAAACTCAGCCCGATAGTATTTTTATTAACTACTCCGATGACACCCACCAGGATCATCGGCATATTGCTGCAATTACAAATTCCGCAACCCGCTATATTCGAAACGTGCTGTTATACGAAACGCCAACAACCCAGAATTTCCAACCAAACGTCTTTGTGGATATCGGCCGGCAATTTCTGGATATTAAGATGGAATCCCTGAAAGCCCACGAATCACAAATAGACAAAACGAATATTATGGGTGTATCTATTCTTGAACTGGCTCAATCGGCCGCCCATTTCAGAGGCGTGCAGGCCAGAGTCGCTTTTGCTGAGGCATTTCAATCACTGAGGTTATTTATAAATATATGATTGTTCCACATTACCGTCCAAGTTTTTCCAGTCGTGAGATTACGGCTGTTCGGGAAGTCATAGACTCCGGGTATATTGCCCAGGGAAAACGGGTAGCTGAATTAGAAACCACACTCGCCGAATTCGTTGAAAAGGAATTTGGAGTCGCCGTATCATCGGGCACAACCGCCTTGATTCTCGCTTTGAAGGCCCTGAAGGTATCATCGGGAGACGAAGTGATCATTCCGGCATACACCTGTACCGCGCTCTGGCATGCAGTGAAAGCAGTTGATGGCGTCCCCGTTTTCGCGGACATTGAAACGAAATACTGGAACCTTGATCCTGACGATGTAAAACGAAAAATAACACCAAAGACCAAAGCCGTTATTTTTCCTCATATGTTTGGTCAACCCGGCAGAATTCAGGAAGTTAGCGACCTTGGAATACCGGTTATTGAAGATATTGCCCAGTCAATTGGCGCTCAGATAGACGGCCGGCCTGTCGGTACGTTTGGCGCTGTCAGCATCGGTTCGTTTTACGCCACGAAAGTTATCGGAGCCGGTGAAGGCGGTATAATCTTTTCCGATGAAAAAACGGATGATAATTATCTCAGAGATATCCGTGAATATGATGAAAAAGAAACATTGACCCCTCGAATTAATGCTAAAATGAACGATATAACGGCAACAATTGCCCTCGAACAATTGCGTAAACTGCCCGAATTCACAGCAAGGCGAAATAAAATACTCGCAAAATATGAATCAGTTCTGAAAGACCAGATACTGATTCCGGTTCGTGACTCCGGTTTTCAATCAAATCTTTATCGGTGTATTATTTCACTTCCCGAGAAAACCGCCGCTGAATTGATACAGATGAGTAAAGGGTACGGAATTACTCTTAGGAAACCGGTTTACAAACCCATTCATACTTATTTTGATGGATATGATTTAAAAAACACTGAATCGGCCTGGAAAAAACAGGTTTCAATACCCATATTTCCTGATATGACAGATTTTGAGACAGAAACAGTAATCAATTTTCTGAAACTGATATTCGGCGAACCCTGCCTACGCACAACGTGCAGGTAGATATGATGACAGACAGACAGCGCATATATTTCAGACTACTGGTGCTTCCCTTCGTGATGGCCCTGTTGATGCCGTACATTTTCAGAAACTGGTTTTTTGCACATTCTCTGGGATTTCTGTATTATTTCTTAGTTTCGTTCCTGATGAGTTTTGGTCTCATTCCGTTATTCTATAAACTCGGCATGATAATGGATATTACCGATATGCCGGGCGGACGCCATCAGCATCGAATCCCGACACCCCGGACCGGTGGAATTGCAATATACATCACCTTTGTTTCAGCGCTGAATATATACACGAATCCGCCAATTGAATTTCAGGGACTTTTTTGGGCAATCACGATTATTGCCGGATTTGGATTGCTCGATGATATAATGGGATTACCGGCCATCATTAAACTGCTTGGTCAAATACTCGCCACATCAGTATTGATCTATCATGGCATTGCATTATCATTTATTCCCGACCAGGCATTCTGGAACATTTTTTCGATTATTCTGACATTCCTATGGATTATCGGTATCACAAACGCGGTTAATTTTCTGGATGGCCTGGATGGTCTGGCCAGCGGTTTGGCGATCGTGATCAGTTTCTTTTGTGCGGCAATTTCCTGGTCTGTCGGTAATCAGTTTGTATTTACAGCCAGCCTGATTTTCATGGGAGCGGTCAGTGGATTTTTCTTATATAATTTCCGAATTGGGAATAGAGCGCTTATTTTTTTAGGCGATACCGGCAGTACAATTATTGGCTTTACCCTGGCAGCGCTGGCTATCTATGGCGATTGGGGAATCCATAAAAGCGTTGATCTTGCTATACCGCTACTGCTTTTAGCAGTGCCGATAACGGATTTACTGCTTACCAATATCATGCGAATTGTCACCGGAAAAGTCCACTCGGTTCGAGAATTGCTGGAGTATGCGGGCAATGACCACCTGCATCACCGGCTGAAGGCATTGGGACTTCGACCAAAAGCAGTTGTAATTACTTTATGTATGTTTACAACCGTTATGGGGCTGTTATCCCTTCTGCTGACACGAGGCGATTATTTTGAAAGTTTTATTGCTTTAGGAATTGGAATTATTATATTCTGCACAGTGGTGTCGTTTATGATTTTTCAGGAGCGAAGAAATCACAGCAGTTAAAAAACTGGTTTTATAATGCGATAAAATGTATTACTTTACCTAAGATGTATACAGAATACTGGAAATTAACAATAAAACCCTTCGAGAATTCACCTGATCCCAGGTTCCTTTATCATTCCGCACAACATGATGAGGCGCTGATGCGACTCCTTTATTCAATCCAGGGTTCAAAAGGAGCCGGACTTCTGACGGGTGAATACGGATGCGGTAAAACATTGCTGATGCACACGATTGTTAGTGAATTATCATCGGGACAGTTTGATATTGCCTACCTGACAAATCCCCGCTGGAGCGCCAATGAACTGGTTCAGGAAATTCTCTATCAGTTGGAAATAACCGCAGAAGGCACTAAACGCATTGAGATGCTGCATTCCCTTAATGACTTCTTGTTCGAAAATGTCCGGAATGGCAAGCATACCATTATCATCGTTGATGAAGCCCAGATAATCAGCGATTACGAAACCTTCGAAGAACTTCGCCTGCTCTTGAATTTTCAATTGAATGACCGGTTTTTGCTAACACTGTTCCTGGTCGGACAGCCGGAATTGAATGATATTGTTAAAAAAATCCCGCAATTAAATCAGCGGATTGCGATCAGATATCATCTGAAACGCTTCTCCTATGAAGAGACAAAAGCCTATATTCTGTATCGATTAGGTATCGCCGGCAGGATTACTCCCATTTTTACCGAAGAAGCCTATAAGGAATTATTCAACTATTCACAGGGCACGCCGCGCACAATCAAT
>JAUSPJ010000371.1 GCA_030655795.1 Fidelibacterota bacterium
CACCAGTAGGTTAATTGGATTATGCCTTGGTATTCTTTCTGTTGTGAATCACCGTTTCGACCACAGAAAAAATGTGTAAAACTAAAAATAATGACAAGTAATATCCATATTATCTTTTTCATAAGCTTATTTTAAAATTTAACTCCAAGTTTATCAATGTCATTTGAATGCGTAAACCATAACACTAATTTATAATAACCATCAAAACTCTCAACAAAAAAATTCTTGGTCACCTGCTTTCCATTTATTAACACATCCTTCGGTTCATAAGGAGTGATAATACATGATTCATTCCGGTGTCCGGGATATGCTTCTAACTCCATATTCAACTGTCTATTGTCATACGAACATGTATTCAGGATCGAACTAGTCTGTTGAAGATAAGGATAGTCCGGACATCCGATAACAATATTTACTCTTTTAATCTCTTGAATATCTGTTGTAAAAACTGCGGAGTGAAATCTCTGTCTATCATACCGAATCGATTTAATTACTTCGCCTTTACCAGAAATACTTATCAAGAGAGGTTTTCCATCAACAAACAAAGTAAATTCGCATTCCTTCTGATCATGTTCCAGAAAGGGATCAAGGGCGATATTCCAGTCGTTTTCCACAACACCATAGAGTTGATACAGGCAGTTGATATACCAGGCGCCCGCCCACAAAAATTGCGGCTTATCAACTGTGCCATATTCAGAAAGATCATCTTTATTGGCATTGCGGACTTCATAATAGGCCGGTTGACCGTTCGGGCCTGCCATAATGCCATGCAACGACATAGT
Organism: Fidelibacterota bacterium; assembly: GCA_030655795.1. Classification (GTDB taxonomy): domain Bacteria; phylum Fidelibacterota; class UBA2242; order UBA2242; family UBA2242; genus B118-G9. Next base: position 783 of record JAUSPJ010000371.1, read on the forward strand.
GTTGTTAATAAATCTCGCAGCCGCCTTCTTTTCGCCATTGGCAATCAAAGCCATCGCGTACCAGGCATTGCCCTGCGGCCATATACCGCCGTTAAAATAGTAATATTTCGCGCCGGCCTCATTACCGACGAATTTCATGAAATCGCCCCATTTCTCGAAATCCATGGGAAAGACATTGTAAATGCCGACATTATTATCAACCATTTTTTCAGTAGCAGTTTGCACCAGTAAATTCTGTTTCTCATTATCCAGTAAACCATAATGAGCCGCCAGCAGGGAGCCGATATAATAATGTTCATCCAGCGAACCGTCATTGTGATAATTCACAAGATAGTTCATGTCGTCATTCCATAATTTCTCAATCAGAGCAGATTGCATATCTTCCGCCAGAGACGCATATTCCTGAACCCGGTCAAGATTCTTTTCCAATGCTGTTGAAAGAAAAATGTAATCCCGCAGGGTTTTAATCGCCAAAATCGTCATATAACTACGCGGTCCGTAATTCTGCCCGATATCCCACCAGTCCGGACGAAAAGACCACATCAGATTATCCTTTTCCAGCGTTAGCAGCGAGCGCTCCACACTTTTACTGATAAAAGGATAAAGTCTCTCAACAAATTCCCGGTCACCGGAATGACGCAGATATTTAGCGCTCACCTGCACCAGCCAGAAATTGTTCCAGTTGTCCGAGCTGGCGTACTCCGTCACATATTTCCCGTCTTTCCAATAATAAGCATGGGGAATAATGTTATTCTCATCGGCATGGCGAATAATATAGTCCAGGTCACGTTTCACCCTTTCAAGATCGAAATTCACCGCCGCCAGATCGGTCACCAGCGCATCATGTGTAAAATAGAAATTGTACTCCGCGGGACAGGGCATCGGCACAATGTCATCCTCCAGGAAATGTGCATTTGCCACCATGACCGCTTTGGCATAAGCCACAGAATGATCTGTTTTAGGGCAGCCGGTTGCCATTATACTATGAGTATAGGCTTTGTCAAGCACATCCTTTTCGTATTTGTCAATTTCAGCCTGAAAGTTACCTCTCAGATAAGCGACTACCGATTGACTTTCCTCCCGCTTTGATGAACCGATAATCTGGACAATTTTCATTGCTTCGCCCGGCTTTAACCGCTTCTGATAAATAAACTGGGAAACCGGTTTTTCCGGCTTATCCTTTGAAATCCCTTTACACTCGTCTTCTTTCTGCGGTGTATACAGGTTATCAATTCGACTGTTACAGTAAGTCGGCGGGTCCCCGGCATTGGCCACAAAAACATCCGCGAAATCAGCGTCGGGATCATCAAAATGGGTATAAATCGTTGAGCTATCCAGATCGGTCCAGGCGTATTCAAGCGGACGAAAGGTATGGCAGGTCCGGATAGATGTCCATAAGCGTGTATCAAACTCAAACTCTTCAGTTTTATCACTTGTATTCACGATTTGAATTTTTAAAATCATCGCCGGTTTATTTTGGCAGAATTGATAACTGCTCTTGAGTGAATAGCCATTTTCAACACGAGTAAATTTCACCGAATAAGGTGTAATCTCAAATTCCGAAGCATCCCGGCCAATGCTGACCGCCGGATTATCACCGATTTTCAGATACCATTCCTCCACAAAAGAACTATCCCGGGTCCAATAATCCCGGCTATGGTCGATGCTGTTTGCCACGGGATAGAAAAAACTGATGCGCTGCGGAATCATATAACTGTGATGAAATTCCACACCGACAAACGGCCCACCGACTTCCAGTTTGGCATCGCCTGTATATTGAACCACTAATTTTTGGTGTAAATGCTGTTTTTCGGTACCGCAATTCACAATCATTGCTAATATAAAAATATTGATTAAGACTAATTTTGAAACCCGGCTCATTTCATTTTATCCTTTTTTATGATTGTTAATAAAACTGACCCGCAATTCACCCTCTGCCTGGTCTTGAATCACGTTCATTCTGATTCTATAAATATTATCAATTTTTTCAATTTCGTAATCATCCACGGCCTGATTATTAAACCACATGGACGTCGGTTCAACAGGTGAAATGATACTGACCTTATTTCGGTGTCCGGGAAATGCTTTTAAGTTCATATATAGGTGTTGATTCCGACGATCATAATCACAAGACAGAACAATCGATTCCGTAGATTCAAGATAGGGATATTCGGGTAATCCACATGAAAATTGATAATCCGGATTGTTATTATACTTTACAAATACAGCCGATGCACATTCATTTCCATTATTCCGAATGGATTGAAGATAGTCTCCGTGTCCCTTGATTGAAATCCTGTGTTTTTTCCCGTTAAGCGCCAGATCAAATTCACAGGTTTCCTGATCTTCCGGCAGAAATGGTTTCATTGAAACATTCCAGGTATTCTCTTCGATACCGTAAAGGTGATACAAGGAATACAGATACCAACCGGCGGCCCATAGAAAATGCGGTTTATCGATTTTTCCATAGACTTCCGGATCATTATAATTGCTGCAACGGTATTCATACATTGCCGGCTGTCCGTTGGGACTGTGGATAATCCCGTCAAGGGTCATGTTTTTCCTGATGAATTTCGCCGCTTCTCTCCGTCGGTTCGTTGCCATTAATCCCAGGCTGTACCAGGCATTGCAGTGATTCCAGACACCGCCGTTGGCATAATGGTACGGCGGTCCGACTTCGTTGCCTTTGAATTTCAGAAAATCACCCAACAGGTGAAAATCCGGCGGATAAACGCAATAGGTGCCAATTTTCGGATCGACCAACTTCGCGCCGGCTGTTTCAATCAACTGCTTGCGTTTTTCATCATCCAGTAAACGGAAATGTGCTGCCAGCAGCGATCCGGAATAGTAATGCGGATCAATTTCGCCATTTTCATAATAATTGATTAGAAAGCCAAGATTATCATTCCAGAGTTTATCTACCAGCGCCTTTTCCATCTGCTCCGCTAATTGCTCAAAATCCGGCAAACAATCCAGATTTTGATTCAATGCTGCTGAAATATAGATATAATCACGGATTCCCTTGATCGCTATGATAGTCATGAATGACCGGGGTCCAAAGTTATGCCCGATGTCCCAGCCGTCGAGATAATAGGCATACAGCAGTCCGTCAGGCTCTTTGCTGTGAAGAGCATACCCAAGACTTTTTTCCAGATACGGATAGCATCGCAGCAATAATTCCTCATCCCCGGAATGCCGCAGATAACTTGCCGCCAACTGTATAAACCAGAAGTGATTCCAGTTATTCGAATCGGCATATTCCGTGCGATAATCCCCATCTTTCCAGTAATAGGCATGGGGAATGATATAGTCAACCGTCGCGTGTTTCAGGATAAATTCCATGTCCCGCTTCACTCTCGGCAGATCAAAATTTACCGCCGCCAGATCGGTCACCAGCGCATCATGTGTAAAATAGAAATTATATTCGGCGGGACAGGGCATGGGAACAAAATCACCGTCGATATAATGATCGAGCGACGACAGCATGGCTTTCGCCCAGTATACAGATTGATCGAAAACAGGGTCGGTGGTACAAAAGTTATATTCTTCGGTGGCTTTTTCGATTACACTCTTTTCGTACTGGTTAATTTCTTTCCGATAGTTTTTCGCTAAATAATCGACCATGTTCTGTGCTTCACGCGCATAACCTGAACCGACAATCTGCACAATCTGCATCTGGTTACCGGGAAGTAACTCTTTTCGATAGAAAAATGTCGTTGCACTTGAATCCGGTCCAAATACAACCGGTTTTTCAGCGGCGTTCGTTACAAACACGACAATATTTTTAATTTCATCGTCATTATAATGGGTAATCGCTGTTCCATTTTCGGGGTTATATTCCGTTTGGGATTGATGAATCCACCGAAACGTGTGACAGGTTCGCAGGGAGTTATTCAGGCGTGTATCCAGTTCAAATACTTCGGTTTTATCACCGGTATTATTCAATGTAATTGATACTACCATCGCGGGTTTATTTTTACAGAATTGATAGGATAACTGAATATTTTCTTGCTCAAATTTGACATTGTAGGGTGTCAGATTGAATGCAGTCGGAGTCCATCTAATATTCTTCCGATCATTATCACCAACTTTCAACCCGATTTCCAGCGCCAGGGTCGTATCGCGAAACCAGTAATCCTCGCTCATGTCAATACTATTGGCAATCGGGTAGAAAAAACTGATCCGCTGGGGAACCGGGTAACTGTGATGAAATTCGGCGCCGACAAAGGGTCCGCCAACTTCAATCCGGGCATCTCCGGCAAAAGAGACTGAGAGGTCCCTCGCGTCATCCTGCCGTACCGTCTTGGTACAAGCAGTTAAAAGGAATAATAACAGCAAACCGTATAAATGACGGTTTTTATTCATTCACACCCGATTTTCTACTTTAATTTCACACACTTTTTCACCGTCGTGAAATCCCCGGCTTTCAGCCGGTAAAAATATATCCCAGATCCGACATTCGGGGCATTCCAGATCACCGTATAACTACCAGCCGGTTTCTTCTCATCAACCAGCGTTTGAACCAGCCGCCCGGTCAGATCGAAGATTTGCAACTTGACTGTCGCTGAAGTCGGCAAATCGTAGCCGATTGTCGTGATCGGATTGAACGGATTGGGATAATTTTGATGCAGAGCAAATTCTCCGGGAATTA
>JAUSPJ010000377.1 GCA_030655795.1 Fidelibacterota bacterium
CCTATGAAGAAGTAGATCAACAACTTCTTATAAGAGGTTTTAAATCATTTAACATTACCCTGCGGTTAATAGCACTATTCCACAGACGGTCATTGCCATTCCTAATAAAGACTTAACAGATACGTGTTCGCCGCCCAGAACTATCCCCATAAGCGCTCCAAACAGGGGTGATGTAAACGCAATTGGCATTACCCGGCTTAAAGAGGCGCACCTTTTATAGCGATGTAAAAGAACAGCATTCCACAGGCACCGGCAATAACACCTCCGCCAATGATGACAGAAAAAGAACCAAACCAATATCAAAGATGATTATATAATAAAATGAAATACAATGTAAGAATCACTTGTATTTGGAGTAAAAATTTTTAAAACTATATTCCGTATTTTTAACGGAGAGATGTAATGGCGACAAAAGAAATCGAGATCAAAGGTATAGACCCTTTTTTAGTATTTGGCGTCAATGATGCGCTGTTAAAGATCCTTTCAGACAAATTCCCAATAAAAATACTCGCTCGCGGAAACAGGATCATCCTGACAGGCGACGAACTCCAAATAGAGCCGGTGAATCGCGTCATCGCTGAAATGTTATTGACTATCAGCCGCAAAGATTATATTGATGAAAACGATCTTAACACATTAATTAATGTTGAATTGGGCGGACAAAAGCAACGTCAGGAAATCACGCCGGACACCGTAATCCTCTATAAAAAGAACGGCGCCATAAAACCACGATCTGTTAACCAGGAACGTTATTATAGATCAACACTGCACAATGATATTGTCTTTGGTATAGGTCCCGCTGGCACCGGTAAAACCTATCTAGCCGTCGCCATTGCTGTTGCCGCCCTCCGAAATAACGATTTTAAACGAATTATTCTGACCCGACCGGCCGTCGAAGCAGGGGAGAGCCTCGGATTCCTTCCCGGTGATCTAAAGGAAAAGATCGAGCCCTATCTGGCGCCGCTGTACGATGCGTTGCATGACATGTTGCCGGCAGACAAGTTTAAAGCCTATACCGATCAACATGTTATCGAAATCCTGCCCCTGGCGTATATGCGTGGCCGGACTTTGAACAATGCCTTTGTTATTTTGGACGAAGCTCAGAACACCACGAGCATGCAGATGAAAATGTTTCTCACCCGCCTGGGTGTCAACTCAAAAGCCATTATCACCGGTGATATTACCCAGATTGATATCCCCGACAAGGTCAGTTCCGGGCTAATCGAAGCAAGAAACATTTTAACACATATTGACGGAATAGAATTTATCTATTTTGATCCAAGCGATGTGGTTCGCCACAGGCTGGTAAAAGATATCATCAAGGCCTATAACGGTAAAGAGTCCGGATAGTGAATTTAAAACCGTTCCAGCGTTCATCAGTAAACAAATTTTTCGTTTTGAGTACCGGGCTGATTTTCATATTTTTTCTTCAGTCTTTCTTGCCGACATGGGCACAGAATTCCGGCGAAGACCAACAAAAAGTCTGGATATATCTGGATGATTCACAGCTCAATAACGAGGATCTCGTTCCCCTTGATTTTCAACAAAGGACGCTGAACAGACTCTCAAAAAAATCTTCCGTAACCAGCAATAATCTTTCAGATGTTATTCCCGGAAACCGTATTCATTCACAAATCGATCAATATGTCAATGAAATTGTATTCTACTCACGCTCGTTGAAAGCTTATTCCGCTTATATGACATTATCAAATGTCAAAAATGTTAAAAATCTCCCGTTTGTGAAAGAGGTCGTTCCGGTTAAAATCTATCATCGGCAGACATATCCTGAACCGATAATCCACCTGGAAAAATCCCCGGAAAGCAGTGACTATTACGGCAATTCTTATGACCAGCTGCACCAACTGAATATTCCGGCGGTCCACGATTTGGGCTATACGGGCGCCGGCGTTCGCATCGCCATAATCGATGCGGGTTTTTATAAAGATCATGCCGCTTTTCAACATATCATTAGCGGTGGGCGTTTAATCGCCGAGCGGGATTTTATATTCAAAGATAACAATGTTCAGGATGAGATTTCGGCGGACACGACGGCATATCCTCAAAGCCGACATGGCACCTCTGTCTGGAGTGTTGTCGGTGGATATGTGCCGGATGTTCAAATTGGCGCCGCATACGGGGCCGAATTTCTGCTGGCCAAGAGTGAACGAATTGGTTCAGAGAGCATTCTCGAAGAAGACCTGTTTGTGGCCGCTGTAGAGTGGGCAGATAAAAACGGGGCAGATATTATTAGTTCCTCGGTAGCGTATCGGGATTTTGATTATGGTGTGGGTGATTATCAATTCGAGCAATTAGACGGCAAAACGACCAATGCAGCCAAAGTGATCAACTGGGCTTTTGAGCGGGGAATTTTACCGGTAATCTGCGCCGGCAACGAAGCCAATAATTTCCCCCAGGACGGAGGCCTGTTGACACCGTCCGATGCATACGGAGCGTTGACCGTTGGAGCTGTCAACAGCGATGGACAGATTGCCGGGTTCAGTTCCCATGGCCCAACCGCCGACGGGCGAATCAAGCCGGATCTTTGTGCGCTAGGTGTTGCTGTATATAATGCAATGTCATATACACCAACTTCTTATACATACGGTGATGGCACTTCATTTTCAACTCCGTTGATTGCAGGGTCGGCGGCTCTTCTTATGGAAAAATTTCCCGCGCTACCACCCATTAAAATCATCGGGTTACTGAAGTCAAAATCCAATCACAACAACACGCCCAGCGATCGATACGGTTGGGGAATTCCCAATGTATACCGGTCCATGTTTGAGGTAGATATGGCCGCAGTTTTAAACTGGGAGCCCGATCGTAAAAGGATTTATGCTCTTCCCAATCCCGCTATTACCGGGGTCACATTTGCATTCCGCTGGACTCATGTAATTCCAAACGAGAAACAAACATATCTAAAAATATACAATTTACTTGGGGAGCTGGTCTGGAGCACAGATCTTAGTCCGCAAATCGCCGGAATTGACGAAAAAATTTATTGGAATTTGAAAAAAATTTCCGGGGAAATTGTTCCTTCGGGAGTTTATATTGTGACCGTGAAAGACAAACACACAACAATTCGTGGTAAATGTCTGATTTTGCATTAATTAATAAAAAGGCAGCAACATGACTGACAACCTTACAAACTTGCTGTGGTCTAAAAAAGGAGAAAATTGAATGGACCAGCAGGAAATTGAAATAATTGAACGAATTAAAAATGGTGATGAAATGGCCTTCCAGCAAATCATGAGCAAATATGGCGAAAGAGTCATGGGGCTGGCCTTCCATTACACCAAAAACTATCAGGACGCGGAAGATTTATATCAGGAGACGTTTATTAAGGTTTATCGCAATATCGATTCGTTCCGGTTCGAAAGTGAATTTTTTACCTGGGTGTACCGCATCCTGGCAAACCAGGCGTTTAATTATTATCGCAAGGCCAAGCGAATGACGATCGTGGATCCCGGTGAAAATGACTACTTATGGGAAACCTTGCCTGCCGATGAATCCTGTGAGGCTGACCAGGCCACCCTGAATTCATCCCTGCGGGAAGAAATCGACCGGGCCTTACTGCAATTATCATCTCAGCAGCGCATCGTGTTTATTCTCAAACACTACGAGGGCAAAAAGATCAAAGACATTGCTGCGTTACTCGACTGCACCGAAGGTACC
>JAUSPJ010000017.1 GCA_030655795.1 Fidelibacterota bacterium
TGGGATACCGTAATTTTATATTTTTTGTCAATTCCACTAATATCATTGAAAAAACCAAAGCCAACTTTTTAACGGTTGATTCAAGCAAATATCTTTTCAATCAAAAAATAATTTTTGATCATACTGTGATTCAGGTTAATGAGGTGGACAACTTTGAAGCAGTCAATCCGAATGATATAAATATTCTTTTTACCACTATTCAGGGTTTGCATTCCCGTCTAAATAATCCCAGTGAAAATGCAATCACCTTTGAGGAACTTGCCGGCAAAGAATTGGTGTTGCTGTCCGATGAAGCGCATCATATCAACACCTTAACCAAGCAGTCCGTGAATAAGACCGAAGAAGAACTTGAGTCCAGTTGGGAATACACGGTCAATAAAATATTTCAGTCGAATCCCCAAAATATCATGCTTGAATACACGGCTACAATCGAATTATCACATCCTGCTGTCCGTGAAAAATACAATGATAAAATACTGGTGCAATACACATTGAAGGAATTTCGGGAAGACTTTTATTCAAAAGAGATCAAAGTGCTTCAATCCGATATCGATTCCAAAGAACGTATTTTACATGCTATCATTTTAAGTCAGTATCGGCGCAAAGTTGCCGAGAATCACGGACTGTTTTTAAAACCCGTTATATTGATTAAATCCCGCACAATTGCCGAATCCGAACAGGCGGAAAAAGATTTTTATGAATTTATGAAGAATCTGAAAACATCGGATATTACTGATTTAAAGATAAACACAAGAAGCACGCTTTTGAAGCGGGCTTTTAAGTTTTTTAATGCAAACAGTGTGACGGATCACAACCTGCTGCTCGAATTAAAAGAGGATTTTCGTGAGGAAAAATGTTTGGGGATAAACTCACAAAACGATTCGTTGGAAAAGCAGCTCATTGTTAATTCGCTGGAAGATGAGGACAACGGCATTCGGGTTGTTTTTTCAGTGGATAAATTGAAAGAGGGTTGGGATGTATTAAATCTTTTTGATATTGTCCGCCTGGATGAGAGCAAAGGCACAAAATCAACTACCATTTCCGAAGCCCAGCTTATCGGCAGGGGCGCGCGCTACTTTCCATTTCAATTAGAAAACACGCAGGAACGATTCAAACGAAAATTTGACGAGGACACGTTCAATGAATTACGCTGTCTTGAGGAACTTTACTATCACAGTATCAATCATTCGGAATACATCAGAAACCTGAAAGATGAACTGGTTAAAAGCGGGATTATGGAAAAGGATTCCCGGCAAAGAGAGTTGTTTGTTAAAGTTAAACCAGAGATTAAAAAGACAAAATTCTGGAATGAAGGTTATGTTTTCAAGAATGAGCGAATTAAATATGACCGCAAGAAAATCAAATCGTTTTCAGATTTAGCTCTGGAGAAGAAAATTTATCCTTTTGATTTTGGAACTGGTTCAGTTGAAGAAACAGCAATCTTTGTTGAGGATAGTTTAAGTGATGAAGAAAAGAAAACGCAATTAAAACCATTACATTATTTCGGGGAAACGATTTGTCGAAAGGCGCTGGATAAAATACCGTTTTACCGTTTTGATAATCTAAAGTCATACTTCCCTAATTTAACTTCGATTCACGAATTTATAACATCTTCAAATTATTCCAGTGATATTAACGTCTTTTTAAAAGGTTCGGCAGAGCGTATTTCCAACTTGAATCTTAAAGACAAGTTAAAGGTTGCTTTAAAGGTTTATACAGCTATCTCAAATGATATTATCAAAAATAGCCACACTTTTGAAGGAACAAAGGCTTTTGAGGGTTATCCCGTTTATAGTATTGTGAAAGACCGAACACAGCACATTGTTGTAAAAGATGGCGGTGATCAGCAATATGGATTTCGGATGTCAGAAACGAGGAATGATAAATTACGTTTGAATTTATCTGAAAAAGAGTGGTATGTTCACGAGGATAATTTTGGCACCAGCGAGGAAAAGTTTTTAATCCGCTTTATTAATGATAATATCGATCAGTTAAAGCAGAAATATGATGATCTCTATTTGTTGCGAAACGAAGGTTGTATAATACTTTATCGGTTTTCGGACGGAGCCGCTATTGAGCCTGATTTTGTCCTGTTTTTAACGGAAAAAGAGACTGACAATAATTTGTCTTATCAAATATTTATTGAACCGAAAGGCGAGCATTTGATGAAAGACGATAAATGGAAAGAGGAAATTTTAAGTGAGTTAAGGGAAAACTATTACATTGATCCGTCCACAATTTATGAATCGGATAAATTTAGATTGGTTGGATTGCCGTTTTTTAACAATAAAGATGAGTATTATTTAAAATTTAAAGAATCATTTGAAGGTTTATTGGGCTATTAGCATCTGCTTTGACCTTATCACACATGTAGGATATTTCGCCTTATTATTTCAAAGTGGATTAATTATTACCATAAAAATATGCTTTTAAATGTACCACAAGAAATACAAATATTTCAAGGAGGTGGGTGATAATGGATGATTCAAATAAAAGTATAATCAAATTGTTAAGAGACCTAAGTGATTGTCTTGATGAGGAGAGTAGAACGGTTGCAATTATCCTGGCTGCCGGCCATGGAAAACGGATTAAATCGGAACGATCAAAAATGCTGCACGAAATCTGGGGTGTTCCGACCGTAGTACGTGTCGCCGAATCCGCGGTGAAAGGTCTCGGCTCGGAAAACCAGGTGATCATTGTCGGGATCAAGGCCGATGAAGTCGCCGAAATTGCCGGAGAAGCGCAGCACCGCTTGTTTGTATTGCAAAGGGAACAGAAAGGAACCGGCGACGCTGCGCGGGAAGCGTTGAACGCATTATCTGACTACAAACACATTGATGATCTGTTTATTTTACCGGGCGATATGGGACTGATCACGGCAGAGGTTATTGCGGCGTTTAAAAACGGATTTACAGTGTCCAAATGCGGCATGAAAATTCTGACCGGAATCTATCACGGAGAGCCGAGTGGCAATACATACGGGCGTATCATTCGGGTGCCCGCAAAAGATAAAGAAGGCCACAGTTCCAATGTAGATTTTGGTAAAGTGATCGAGATTAAAGAACACAAAGACATTTTAGCAATCCCCGACGGATACTGTTATATCGTGGATTACAACGAGAGAAGTTATTCATTTTCAAAAGATCAGTTGCTTAAAATCGATGAATACAATACCGGTATTTATGCTGTTAAGTATGAATATTTGAAGAAACATATCGGCGATATTACTTCTGATAATGTTCAGGGTGAACTGTATCTCACCGATATCATTTCCATCTTCAATAAAAATGGCATTGCCGTTGGCGCTGACCCGGTGGATGATGATAATGCCGTCATCGGTTTTAATGTCAAGAGTGTCCTGAAAGAGATGGACGGCATTTATCGTAAAAAGGTTTATGAACAGCTGCGTGATTTAATAGTTATTGAAGATGAGGATGATTTTTTTATTGCTGACGAGGTTGTTGAGCAGATTTTGGCCCTTGACAAACAATATCCGTCACTGGACATTTATCTGCAAAAAGGTGTTCATTTGTCGAAAGGGGTCAAACTCAACCGCGGCGTCAGTATCTGGACGAATACCAATATCCGGGGAAATGTTGAAATTGGCGAGGGTACGATCATTCAGGATAATGTCTCGATCCGGACCTATCAGCACCAGCAACTGCATATTGGAAGTAACTGTATCATTATGCGGGGAGATATTATCAAAGGCAATTTACAAATCGGCGATAATACCCGGATTGAATCAAGCGTAAACATGACCGGCAGTGACGAATATCCAACGGTGATCGGTAATAATGTCACGATTAAGGGAACGACCTACATCTTTGGTTGCGTAATCGAAGACGATCTGTTTATTGAACATTCGGTATTGAAGTGTAAAAAAGTTGAACGTACGCTTAAAAAAGACGGCGCCATTCAATCGGTCCGCTGGGTGATGCCCCAACCTCAAGGGTTGGATATCGTCAGCGATTTATAAATAATTTTGATTTCAATCTGGCTACGGGGCTCCTGCTCCGTAGCCGTCTTTTCTCTCTGGTTGCAGGGTTGTTCCATAGGAAGTCCTTTGGACCACTCTGCAACCAACCTGCTGAGTAATACCGTTCCGGAGCACAGCCCCGGAACGAGCGCTGCGAGAGTCCCCACTACTCTGGCTACGGGATTGTACCACATCATTCTGGCTACGGGGCTCCTGCTCCGTAGCCGTCTTTTCTCTCTGGTT
>JAUSPJ010000016.1 GCA_030655795.1 Fidelibacterota bacterium
ATTAAGGTTCATGTGTTTGACATATTTAATTTGATTTTCAAGATTCTCTGCTGTATTCGCCAGAAGGAGATCGTCCACCCAGCCACCACCCTTGATCAGGATTGGTTCACCATTTATCTTAAAACCGCGATATCCGTTATCATTTACATAATCTTCGGTTTTTCGGATCCCAAATTTGAAATCCGCCCGATCAGAAAGCTGTCCATCTACGATACATTCTAATTGAATACTGTATAAATTCGGTTCGCCATAATTATGCGGCCACCAGAGTCTCGGATTTTGGATTCTGAGCTGTGGAAATTCATTTGCAGTCAGTACGATTATTTGCGTTTCTCCAGCCTTTAATGACACCTGTTTTTCGAGTGCAATCTGTCCAATCTGAGCAGTAATTTTGCCCTTTACCGGGATTGGTTTTTGATTTTTTAACTGAAATGAGATACTTAAATCCGCTGTTATGGAAGATGCAAAATTGATATCGCTTTTCACATAGGGATTTTTTATTTGAAGGTCATTAGTAAAAGTGATGGAGACGGGACGAAAAATTCCCATATTTGCATCCGGCGGGCGTGGATTCCAATCGACAAATCCGATTGTGAAATCCCCAGGCTTGGGCGGAATTACTTCCACAGCAAGGCAGTTTACACCAGATTTCAAATATTCTGTAATCTTCAAATCGAAACGTCTAAACGCACCTGTAATAGAATCTGATGAGGCTAGCAGACGTCCATTAAGCCAGATGTTAGCCGAGTAGTTGACACCCTCAATTTTCAAATCGGCAAATTGGCTTGATTGCTTCTTGCTAACTTTAAATGTTTTACGGAACCACCAGGGATTTTTAAATTGATCGGTCGGTATTCTGTCAAGATTATCGGAAAAGTATGGATTTTCATAAAGACCATTCTCCACCAGCACATTCAAAACAGTACTTGGTACACGCGCTTCATACCAGCCTTTGGGACTGAAATCCGGATCGCTGATCTTCGTTCCGTCATGGACAGTTTTTTCAGCAGACAGAATAAGCCACCCATCTTCCAGTTTAACCGTATGAGTCGCACTTTCCGTTGAACATTGCATCAGAGTACAGAGCCAGAGTCCCAGAGTCAAAACCAGAACCAAAATGCAATCTATCCTGTATAACACCCTATTCATTCTACCCCTGCAATTATGTTACCGTTATCTGTTACCGGTAACATAGCAAGTTTTTCAAAGAAATACAAGCAGATTTTAAATTAAAATAAAAGTAACGTGGAAATATTGAATAATTTCCTCAATAATAAGGGTAAGTCGATTGCCTAAAAGGGTATTTATTTATTTTTTAGATAATCAAGATGTCCTTTGACAAATCAATTATTTACTCAAATCCCGATAGGCGGCTTCCATGAGTAAAAAAATGCCTGACCCTCTGTCGAACGTCCAGGCGTCTCGAAATAAGGCGCGCCACATACTCCGGTCACATAACCGTTTTCATCAATTTGGGCGTACGCTGCGGTCCGCATTTTTTCCGCACTTTTAAGATAGGACTCAGGGAGCCAGCCACCCTTGACCGCTCGAAATATGGAGTATGCCAACATTTGAGCCAGATTCGTTTCAACAAACGTTTCGGGTTCATTAATATAATCGTGAAAAAGTCCATCCTTTCGCATATTTGGCAAACACCCGTCAAGCAATTCTTGCAGGTATCCGGCTAATCGGTTTTTCTCAGATTTCATTTCCTCAGGCAGCATTTTCAGTATCCGGCAAAAAGACGCTGCCGCCCAGCCGTTTCCTCCTCCCCAGAACCGATGATTAATGAACTTTTTATCGACACAATGCCAACGGTGGGAGAACAATTTATGATACTGATTCCAGAGCACTTTTCGGATCCCATCAATTTGAGCTAGGGCTTCTTTATACTTCCCACAAGCGGTCAGAAACGGTGGACACATGAAAAACGAGTCCGACCAGATTTCCGGTGAATCGAGAGTGTGAAAGAGGGTTCCATCTTCTGCCCGTGGCGCTTTATTTAAGAAATATTTCAGCATCTTATCGATTCCGGTTTTCAACTCATCATCTCCGTAGCGTTGGTAGGCCCGTAAAACGGCTTCTCCGACACATCCCGGATCGGTATTTCCATTATCACTGTATACTACAGAAAACCGACCGTCTTCCAATTGTCTCAGAACAGCCTCTTTGGCCATCAAATAAACCATTTTATCATTGCCCGTCTCCAGCATCGCCTGAGCAGCAACACCATGTTCCCAAGACGCCCGCTGCATTGAAAGCATGGCGCTAGTGACTTTTTCTAAAATGTCAGGTTGTTCAACTTTTTTCAGTTTAGCGGCAATTAAGGGTGCAAAACCAAGTGTACTGCCGAAAAGGGCTGATTTCATTAAAAATTGCCGTCGATTAATCGAATATCTTTTGGTCCACATTTGTTTGATCCCCCTTTTGTATAAAAACCATTATCTGCATCAATTCTTTTTATTAATGTATTTATTAACTATGGATATATCGATATTTCTTTAATCCTCTAAGATTTTTTTCGCCAACCTGGTTCCCAATTTTTTCAAGAAACATTTTATAATGCCATCCCCAAAAAAT
>JAUSPJ010000034.1 GCA_030655795.1 Fidelibacterota bacterium
AATGCCAGTCCGCTTAAGAGTGAATACCGCCGGTATCGAATCAAAACCGTAAAGGGCATCAATGACTTTGCCATGATGCAGGAAGTTGTCCGGCGCCGCTATACCCGGCAGATTAAGGAACAAAAAACTCTCCCGGATTTAATTGTTATCGACGGTGGCAAAGGGCAACTGGCTGTTGCGCAAGTGGTTTTGGACGAATTGAATCTTCATCAGATTCCGATAATTGGGCTGGCTAAAAAACTGGAAGAGATTTTTTTACCGAATCAGTCGGAACCGATTATACTGGCCAGGAACAGTATTGCACTGGTTCTTTTGCAACGCATCAGGGATGAGGCTCACCGGTTTGCCATTACTTATCACCGCAATTTACGGGGAAAAAATGAGTTGGGTTCGATTCTTGATCAAATCCCCGGACTCGGTTCTGCGAAGAAGAAATCCTTATGGAATTATTTCGAGACAATTAAAAAAATGCGTTCGGCTTCGGTGGAGGAGTTGTGTCAGGTGGAAGGAATCGGGCCGAAATTAGCACAAACCGTCTGGGATTTCATGCATCACGGATAATTGCATTATTTTTCAATTTGTTGCTGTATTTATGCTAAAAGATTATGAAATTAGCCTGCGTTTATTGAGCACAAGTAGGCACTTATAAAATAGTTGGAGTTTTAATGAATAAAATTCAGGAGCCGGAACTTACACTGGAACTGGCCATTGAACACGGTTTAAATAAAGAAGAATGGGAACGAATACTGAAAATTTTGGGCCGCATACCTAATTATACGGAGTTGGGTGTGTTTTCCGTGATGTGGAGCGAGCACTGTAGTTATAAAAATTCAATCGCTATGCTAAAAACATTGCCGCGCACCGGCAAGCGATTATTAGTTGACGCCGGTGAAGAAAATGCCGGTCTCGTCGATATAGGTGATGGCCTGGCGCTTGCATTTAAAATCGAAAGCCACAATCACCCGTCGGCAATCGAACCCTTTCAGGGGGCAGCTACTGGCGTAGGAGGGATTCTGCGTGATATTTTCACAATGGGCGCCCGACCAATTGCTTCGCTGAATTCACTGCGCTTTGGACCATTGTCAATTCCCCGGAACCGGTATCTGTTCGATGAAGTAGTCAAGGGCATTGCTCATTATGGTAATTGCATGGGCGTTCCGACGGTAGCGGGTGAAGTCTATTTTGACGAATGCTATACCGGCAATCCGCTGGTGAATGCCATGACTATTGGTCTTGTGAAACACGACCGGGTCGCCAGCGCCATATCCAAGGGCAAGGGCAACACAGTTATGATTGTCGGTTCATCAACGGGTCGTGACGGCATCCACGGGGCGACATTTGCATCGGTAGAACTGAGTGAGGAATCCGAAGAAAAACGCTCATCTGTCCAGGTGGGAGATCCGTTTACCGAGAAGCTATTACTTGAAGCAACACTTGAACTGGCTCGTAAAAATTACCTGATCGGCATTCAGGACATGGGCGCTGCCGGTATTGCCTGTTCGACCTCGGAAATGTCCGCAAAGGGGAAAAGCGGAATGGTTCTGGATCTCAGCAATGTTCCCCTGCGTGAATCGGGAATGATCCCGTATGAAATAATGCTTTCGGAATCCCAGGAACGGATGCTTGTCGTAATCCGGCGTGGATTTGAAAAAGAGGTCAAAGAAATCTTCGATAAATGGGATTTAAATTGTGTCGAAATCGGTTCCGTTACGGATACAACAAATCTTGATCTCTTCATGAACGGAAAACAGGTTGGCTCAATCCCCGCGTGGCACCTGGCCCTGGGCGGCGGCGCTCCGGTATATCAACGCGAAACGAAAGAGCCAAAATACCTGAATGAATTACATGCAATAGACCTGAAGGTAATTCCCGAACCGGAAGATTATAACGACGCTTTGCTGAAAATCATGGCATCGCACTCGATTGCCGACAAATCCTGGGTTTATCATCAGTATGATCACACTGTCCGAACAAATACCATGATTCCACCCGGCGGTTCCGCGGCTGTAATTCGGATTAAAGGTACAAATAAGGCTATAGCGACTAAAACCGATGGAAACGGACGTTATACTTATCTAAATCCCTACAGAGGTGGCGCCATTGCCGTAGCCGAATCCGCCAGAAATGTAGTCTGTACCGGCGCAAAACCGATTGCCATAACGAATTGTTTAAACTTCGGCAATCCCTACGATCCGGAAATCTATTTTCAGTTCAAACAGGCAATTCTTGGAATGGGCGATGCCTGCCGGACATTTAATACACCCGTAACGGGCGGAAACGTCAGCTTTTATAACGAATCACCCGACGGCGCCATTTACCCGACACCTGTAGTCGGTATGGTCGGACTTATCGAAAACCTGGACCATGTTACAACATCCTATTTCAAGAACGATGGCGATTTTATTATGATGTTGGGAACTCTGAAGGGCGAATTGGGCGGCAGCGAATACCTGAAGGTGATACACAATACAGTGGCCGGTGATACACCGACAATTGATCTGTCTTTTGAAAAACGGGTCCACAGGGCCTGCCTGGAAGCCATTCGCAACGGAATTGTCAATTCGGCCACTGATATTTCTGACGGTGGTTTAGCGGTCGCAGTTGCGGAATCCTGCATCAATAATCCGGAAAAACCGATGGGGGCTTCAATTTTTATTTCCCGCAAACTAAGAGATGATGAAATCTTTTTCGGCGAAACTCAATCAGTAATAATTCTGTCGATTTCGGAAAACCATTTGCTTGATATGGAACGAATCGCAGCCAGGAATATTGTCCCGTGTTTTACAATCGGCCGGGTAAAAGATAACGGACGGTTAAAATTGAATGAATCAATTGATTTACCTTTAGCAGATATAAAAGCCGCTTATAAAAACGCTATCCCGGAAATCATGAAACTTACCATATAGGACTTATGTCAAAAATACCTCCGGCACTGATGAAGGAAATTGTATCTGCACGTCAATGGCTCCACGAGCACCCCGAATTATCATATAAAGAGTTCGAAACAACCAAATTCATAAAAGATATTCTTGATATGTGGGACATTCAGTTTCATAATTTTCAAAACATAGATACAGGCGGGTATGTTGATATTGGAAATAATTCCCGAACAATCATCGGATTCAGATCAGATATTGATGCTTTGCCAATTACCGAAAATCCCGCTCACAATATATGTTCAAAGAATAATGGTGTGATGCATGCATGCGGGCACGATTTCCATACGGCAATTGGTCTCGGGTTATTAAAATATTTTAATGATAATCAGCAAGATTTGAATGGGGGTGGACTTCGGGTCATTTTTCAACCAGCCGAAGAAGCAACGCCGGATGGTGCTGAATTTGTTTCCAAAGAATCTCTTTTTAAAAATATGACAGGGTTATTAGGAATTCATGTTGACGGACGAATGAAAGTAGGACAATATTCAATAATCAAAGGTACTGCCTGCGCTTCATCAACTCGCCTGGAAATCACATTTATAGGAAAAGGCGGACATACCTCAAGACCTCACAATACTGTTGATCTCATCCGCGTAACCAGCCAATATATAGTACAGTTACCGGAGTATCTTAAAGCCTGCTTTGATTCGAGAGACAATTTTGTTTTAGTATTTGGTAAAATTGAAGGGGGGCATAGTCATAATATTATTCCTTCGGAAATTAAACTTACCGGCACTCTTAGAAATTTTGATAATCACATATTAGATCAATTATTAAAACGAATAACTATATTTAGCGATCATTTTGCAAAACTATATGGCTTGGATATTGTGGCTTCATTCCCAAATATTACTCCAGCCGTAATTAATGATGATCGGCTTTATAATCATTTTATTGATTTCTCGAATAGGATGCAATATTACGAAAATATTCAAATTTTGAAAAAACCTTCTATGGGTGCAGATGATTTTTCCCTCTATCTGGATCAAGTGCCCGGTCTCTATTTTCAAATAGGAGCAGGAGGGACCGCTCCATCTCATAGCAGCGATTTTTTATTGAACGACGATTTAATTGAACCGGCGCTTTCTCTTCTTGTCGATTATATTCAATATTTAAACAAACATAATTGTATTTATCCCTTCTATTAACGATACACTTCAATATATACTATGTAATTTATTAAAGAAAAACCCTTAATATTTTTGTCGGCAACCCCCATTTTTACTTCTTTTGTCGAGAAGATTATCTATATTATCAATAGATATGGTGTAAATGTTATTGTTTCTGATAAAAAATCCTTCAACCAGCTTAATTAAATTGTTTAGATGAATGAATCCCCCCAGCTAAATGTCTCGCCGCCAATAGATGATGAAGCGAACTGGTATACTCATAATAAGTGGGTATATTTTCTATTTTCGTTAGCTATTTTTCTTTCCTTATTATTCTATCTATTTCCCTTTCAGAGTGATTGGAATGTGAGGGAAGATGTAGTAAAAGTATATTTTGCCGACAATATTACCGACGCCCACTTAGGTATCATCAAACGGTTTAATGAATTATATCGGGGTAAAATCGAGGTGATTCCCGTGCATCTATCTGACAGTAAATTTAATACCAACGAACGTAAGGAATTGATCACCCGCACCTTACGGAGTCGGAGTAATCGTGTTGACGTATTTGCCCTGGATCAAATCTGGATGCAGCGCTTTGCTAAATGGGCGGAGCCTTTATCAGACTTTTTTACCCCAGAAGAAATAGAAAAGATCATTTCACCTGCTTTGTCAACCTGCATGTATAAAGGCAAGTTGTATGGGATTCCATTTTTCATTGATGTCGGTGTTTTATATTACCGCCAGGATTTAATCTCGCGACTACCCGGTGCGGCTGAATTAGAGAAAAAAATAAGGGAAGGAATTACTTGGAATGAACTGCTTGAAATCCGGCAAAAATATTTTTTCTTCAAGCCAATTTATCTTTTTCAGGGAGATGCTTACGAAGGATTGATATGTAACTTTTTAGAAATACTGGGCAGTTTAACACAATCTAACGAATCTATAAACCTGCTAAATCTGGATGACGAACGGATGCCAACCGCAACTCACTTCATGATTGATTTGATCTATAAACATCAGATTGTCCCCGAATCAGTGACGGAATTTAACGAATTGGAAACCTTTCACTACGCCCTACGACACAATGTTCCCTTTTTTAGAGGGTGGCCGCCAATTCTAAAAAGTGTTTCGGTACTCCCACAAGATTCTTCGAAACTCCAATCTCTGAGGATTGCTCCCTTACCTCATTTTAGTGGTATATCGCGATACAAAAGAAGCGCAAATTTTACGCGGCAAAGAAAAACCTGATGAATGTCGGTTAATGGTTCTACAATGCGAATATGAAATAGTTCATTCTCTATATTATATGGCGGATTTGGTTATCACTAAAAACTTC
>JAUSPJ010000046.1 GCA_030655795.1 Fidelibacterota bacterium
CCAGTATTTCGCTAAGGCCAATACCATCGTGGTTGTCGAATAGGCGAATGCAATCGGCTCCCTGCATTAAATCGATTCTGCGAGTTTCATTAACATTTAGAATATTCCCGTTACTTTCGATAGAATAGACGGGCACAAAGCCACCGGGATACCCCAAACTTTGGTAATCGGGATTGACCTGAAACGGCCGTCCTACAACAGCCATTTGACACTTCGACGTCGACACTTTCTGAGGAGTAAAAACATAACGGATAAATAATTGCGATTCTCCGGGGTTTCCGCTAATAAGGGCTGTCTCCTCCATCATAAATTCAGGATGATGCCAGATAACTGTAGGAATCGGTAGATATTGCCCTTCGAGTGTTTGTTCTGTCACGACATCCGCCCAGGTAACAATCTTACTGTTCATAATAACGACCGGTTCTAGAAGGAATCCGCGATTTCCGGTTTCCACCTGGCCGTCGGTATTCATTAAAACTTCCCGGTCATCGTCGACATTACCGATTACGGTCCAATATGAGGCCTGATTGAACATATAACGCGGGTAATCACCGTATTTCGCTCTTTCCACCCTGTTTTTCAACCAACTGTTCATGTCGGCGGCCTTTTCCGGAGCGATATATTCGATTTCCTGAATACCCATCCTCGCAGACACTCTTGGCTTCTTCAGTTCGAGTTGGATGTAGCGCGTATCCATGTCAGTCAATCGTATCCACGAAACGCCCGTCTGGTCAATCCCGTCAGACAGTGTTGGCGTCCAGTTTTCTCCGTTTTCCGAAAACCGAAGCTGGTAAATGCCATCGACGCAGACAGGATCCCAGTAGATGACCATCCCCCCAAGTTCTACGTTGCCACATAGATCTATCTCCACCTTTTCCGAACGAGAAAACATTTTTTTTCTACACGATTCACGCTTTTGATCAAAAAATCCATGGTTATTTTCTTCTTTACCATTCAGTTTGACAATCGGTTGGATTTTATTGATAGGCAAAGTTTGATATGATTCAAGAACAAGGTTGTCAATCCATAATGTACCTGATCCGCCTTCAGCTGAGGAGATAATAAGCTGAATCTCGGTGCTCCGCCAAAGAGTATGATCATGGATCGGTCCCCAGGCAAATTCGATTTCGCGCTTGCGGGCGACAAACTCTTTGCGTTCCGCCGGCAAAGAGAGATTGCGTACAATTTTCCACCAGACATTCTCGCCTGTTTCGTCGATTAGTTTGAATTCGAGATTGTTGGATGAACCTGTTCCTTGCAGGCCAAAACGAAACCGGTAGTTCTCAGGGTAATCGATGATAGCCTTCCGGCCAATGCCGCAATAACCGGCGCCCGATTTAAAATTGTAATCCAACCGGAGTAGCGTTCGGTTTTCGACATCCTGCTCGGTTGTCAGAGTAATTTCCACATCTTCGCTGTGGATCATATTCCAGATAGAAATATCTTCAAAGGAATCAGAAAATACCACCTGCGCAAAAAGCCAGCGACCGATTAGTATGAATAATAAAAGTTTATTTATCCCGGATTCCATCACTCTTTTACACTTCCCAGCATAATTCCGCGAATATAGTATTTTTGCATAGCTAGAAAAACGATCAGTACCGGCAAAATTGTAATGACCGCGCCGGCCATCATTAATTCCGTATCCTGAGCATGTTCGCCCATCAGATTTGCCAAAGCCACCGGTAGAGTGTACATCGAATCGCCGGTCATCACGATTAACGGCCATAGAAAATCGTTCCAAGAGCCCATAAACGTAAACAACGCCAGCGTCACCAGAATCGGTTTCGCTAAAGGTAATATCAAGCGTAAATATATATAAAAATCCGTAGCGCCGTCGATTCGCGCGGCTTCAATCAAACTGTCCGGAATGGACATAATATACTGGCGAATCAGAAAAATTCCGTAAATACTGGTCATGCCCGGAATAATAATCCCCCAGTAAGTATTGACTAACCCCATTCGGTTCAACATTAAAAACAGGGGCAGCATGGTTACCTGCGCCGGAATTACCATTGCGGATAACAGCAATTTGAACAATTTATTTTTTCCGGGAAACCGATATTTGGCAAAAGCATAACCAGCCATGGAATTAAATAGTAAAGAGATGAACGTCACGGATACGGCCACAATGACACTATTTAAAAAATAGCGGACAATGTTCATCTGGCGGAACAAGCGCTGATAATGTTCCCAGGTCGGCGTTTTGGGAAATAATCGCGGAGGAAATTGATTTGCACCGCCTTCGGGCATTATAGAAGCCGAAAGCATCCAGACAAAGGGCGCCAGGGTAAGAACCGCGGCCAGAAACATCAGCAGGTATAAGCCGTACTTTTGATATGATTTTTTAAATTTCATGGTGTTTTTGAATACGTAATTGTATCAAGGTTATGATTAAAATGATTCCAAATAAAATAAAAGCGATCGCCGCTGAATATCCCATTCGCCAGAATTTGAAGCCCTCTTTATACATCATCAGGACAATGCTCAACGTACTGTTCAGCGGACCACCGTCAGTCATTACATAGGGTTCGGCAAAGAACTGACAATATCCGATCAGCGTTGTAATCGTGATAAATCCGGTGGTCTGGGCCAACATCGGCAAAGTGACATTACGAAATTCCTGCCAGCCGTTTGCTCCGTCCAAACGGGCAGCTTCATAGAGAGTTTCCGGGATATTCTGAAGGCCTGCGACAAAGATAATCATATTGTAGCCAAAGCCTTTCCAGACGGCCATAATAATCAGAGCCAACATCGCCCAACGAGGATTACCCAGCCAATCTACGGGATTGATACCGACAAAACTCAGTAAATAGTTCAGTAACCCGAAACGGGCTTGGTAGATATAACGCCAGATCACCGCAACCGCCACTAATGTCGTTACAACCGGCAGAAAAAATGTCAGGCGGAAAAATGGTTTGAAACGGAGCATTTTCGAATTAAGCGCCATGGCCGCCAGCATGGATATCAGAATCGACAATGGGACACCTACGAGTACAAAATAACCGGTATTGCCCAGTGCCTTCCAAAACAAAGGATTTTTAAACAAGTCGATATAATTAGAAAATCCCACAAACCGCGCCCGACTAATATCGCCCAGGGAATAGATGTCAAAATCTGTAAAACTCATCACTAAAGCCGCCAGCACGGGTAAAAAGAAAAAGATAAATATCGCTGTCATCGCCGGCGATAGAAACAGGTAAGCGGCGTTATAATTTTGCCATTTGAATTTCACATCCGCTCCCGTTCGAGCAACCAGCGACGTTTTTCCAGTAGGCGATTAACCTCTATGTTTAAGCGAGAACCGACCTCTTCGGGGGTAATGTCGCCATAGACCATTGCTTCCACATGCTGTTGAATTTTCAACGCAATCTGTTCCCACTCCGGAATTCGCGGCGTCGGTTTGACATGGTGCAATTGTTGAAAAAAGACTTCTGTCCGCTCGTTCTGGTGCAATCCTAAAATATTCCAGGCTGACGTATTGGCTGGAAGATCTCCACTGAGTTGATAAAACCGGGTCTGGATTTCCGGTCGCGACAAAAATTCGATCAATTTCCAGGCCGCCGCTTTATTTTCTGAATTTTTAAACATGACAATACTGGAACCACCGGCCGTCGAAATTCCCGGATATTCACCAGCGAATGAAGGCATCGGCGCAACTGTCCATTTAGCTTGCATGAATTCCGGCAACCGTTTTTGGAATTCGCCCAGATTCCAGGGACCGCTGATGTAAATTGCAAAATAGTCGTCGGCAAAACTCTGATATAAATTGGAAATGGCATTCATACCGAGGGGACACAATTGATGCTCATACAATTTTAGAAAAAATCGCAGTGCGTTCTGAAATTCAGGCGCATCAAAGTCACCATAAGAATTGTTATCTTTCAACAGTGTTGAGCCGTTTTGCATAGCCATAGCTACGATTTCATGCCAGCCGTTCAAGGGCAAATAGAAAGCATATTCGGTCTTGCCCTCATTTTGAATTTTCAGAGACAGATCAAACAGATCATCCCATGTCGTTGGCGCTGTCGAATGTCCAAGTTCTTCAAATATATCTTTGCGGTAAAATAGCAGCCGAGTATCAACATACCAGGGAATTCCATATAGCGTTCCATCAATTTCGTTCGTTGCCCAAATCCCCGAAAAGTATTGGGCCGTATCAATGTCTGCTGAAGTTTTCAGAAGTGCATCCAACGGCTCAATAGCATTCAGGATGACAAATTCCGGTATCCAGGTATTGCCTAGCTGGCATAGATCGGGGGTGGAATTACCGGCATAAGCCGTTAGTAATTTTTCATGGGCCGCCGACCAGGGAATTGCCTGAACCCGGACATGTAATTCAGGATTTTCCTGTTCGAATACCGTAACCAATTCCCCGAGATGTTGTGCCTCCACGCCCATAGCCCAAAAATCGATCACGTGGTCCTTTTTTTCAACTGAATGACAAGCATTGAAAAACAGGATTAGCGCCGGCAGCAAAATTAGCAGATAGAAATCGGTATTTTTTATCTTTTTACAAAAGGAGTTCTGACTCACCGTATTTCTTTTACTTTGACAACAGCATTTTTCCATGGAGTGAGCCCGAACCATGGTCCAATTTATAGAAATAAATACCACTGGATAGTGTTTTTTTGTTGTGATCCATTCCGTCCCAGTATATTTGTTGGTAGCCGGAATTTGAATAGCGATAACCGATCTGATGCACAAGTTGTCCCTTTATATTATAGATCGACAATTTCACAAATCCCGGTTTATCAATACTAAAGCGGATATGGGTTCCGGGATTGAAAGGATTGGGATAATTGCCGTAGAGGGCGAATTCGTCAACCATATTACTGTTTTCAGAAGAAATCGCGGTTGTCGAATCCGGCACAAAACCAATCGCATCCAGCATAGTCTGAATTTCCGAATTGGCCATGAAATTATCCCAGAGAAGGCCGCTCCGGTAATTTTCAATCATACAGATAATCGGCCCCTGATCGATAGCAATGTAGGAACCGGCCACCCAGCCTTCGGATTGATTAAAGGCATCTTTAAATCCGAGAGCGCCCACGATATCCTCTCCCAAAATCCTGTAAAAATGTTTCAACACCTGCATCGATTCTTCCGGCGTATAGGGAAATGCCGAAAGCGCTGCCGTTGGTGTAATTGTTCCATTATCATGATCGGCAGTCGGTTCGTGGGCCATGTATCCGACCAAAGGATCGTCACTCGCGGTTAATCCCCAACAGTCTTCACTATAACCCACAAAGTTACCAGGATTATCAACACACCAGGCCCGATTAATCAGGCTGATATTACGGTTATTTATGTAATAATTGGTATGACTATCCTTGATCCCTCGCGGGTCAAATCCAAGAAAAGAATAGTGGGTAAAGAACAGCGGTCCTCCTCTATCCCAGCCGACATATTGAGGAATTCCATAAAATGTTTTGCCGTTATCGTAATTCGGCTGATTGGCCCAGCCATCTTCCCAAAGGCTGGCGGGAACCGGGTGGGTCGGCGAGGCAATGGCAACCAGATACACAATCATGCACTCGTTAAATCCGTAAATCGGCATATTCATTTCCCATTGGTAATTCGGCGACCAATGCCAGTAAATATAATTGCTGGTCTCTGTGCGACGGTACCAATCCCATTCGATGCTTTCCCACAGTTCTGTGGATAGTTGTCTGATCTGTACCTCATCTGAATTATTCTGGTCAAAATATTGCCGGACAGTCAACAATCCCTCTGCTACATATGCCGTTTCCACAATATCACCACCATCATCCTTTTCGCTGAAAGGTATTGCTGTTCCGGAGCTTCCATTTAACCAATGTGACCAGGCGCCGTGAAACCGGTCGGCATCTTTCAGAAAATTCAGCATTTTCAAGACATGAGTCGCTCCTTCTTCACGAGTAATAAATCCACGTTCGATTGCCACGGGAATGGTCATCATACCCATACCCGATCCCCCGGATGTCACTGTTTCCGGATCGCCGGGATAGCGTTCCCGGGACAGACCTGAAACCGGGTGAGCATAATTCCAGAAAAAACGAAAAGTACATTCCTGAACCATATCCAGCAAGCCTTCATCGTTCAGTGCTGCGGTTGTAGCTAACACTTGTTCCGACTGACCGGATTCATTATAACTCATATCAACAGCACTGACTTTATAATTATAGCTGCGGTTCACCAGTCCATGAAAATTGCTGTAGACTGTTAAATCCGATGTCGCCGCTCCAATCTTTTGAAATGAACCGCCAGGAGC
>JAUSPJ010000168.1 GCA_030655795.1 Fidelibacterota bacterium
TGTTCAATCAGTTTTTTCCCGCGATCATAATCACCGTGAGCTTCAATCAATAATAATTCATGGGCAAGATTTTTAATGGCAGCAATCAACTTTGTGTCATCCAGGTTCAGTTTACCATTCTGATCCTGGTAAAAAGCGCCCTTCTCCATGAAATAATTGAACTGCATAGCGACGCCACCGCCGTGGGCTTCGTTAATACCGAAGCGAATCGAGCGATACATACCGCCCAGATAACTCGCAAACGCTGATTCTTTATTCATGGGAAAAACTCCCTTTTCCATCAGGTAAAGGTAGGTATACTGGCCCAGAACATCGGCTTTACATTCCTCGATTATCGGATAGAGTTCTTTCAGTTCAAAGCTGACGGTTGTCTTAGTGCCGTCTTCCTTTGTGATTATACCAGGGCCCAGTCCATGACTGACTTCGTGCATCAGGACATGATTGAAATAGGCGTCAAAAGAAACATGGGCAAGGGGTTCCGGCGCCAGAATCGTATTGACAATGGGAATCCAGCATTTTTCATACTTTGCCTGGGCGACATTTTTCAGCATGACTTTCTTCGATCCTTTAGCTTCCCGAACCCGTTCATCATTCGGCAGATTGAAAGCTGTTGTCTGGACACCGGCTTTTGTGTCGCCGGCGGAAAATATTTCCTGGACAACTTTTACCGGTGATGAACTGCCGCGATTAAAATTCTTAAACTCATCGGGAATCGGCAGGGCGGCTTCCAGTTCGTTCAGATACTTCGCGACTGTCGCCAGTTTCTCACTCTCCGCATGGTCTACAACACAAATAAATGCCTCATAGGCAGCCTTGTAGCTGAAGATTTGATCCTCATAGACTTCATAAGGTCCAATTACAACTTCAAAATCGCCGGCCAGATCCATCCAGGCCATATCGCTTTCATAGTAATCATCGGTCAGAAAATCCCGTGCCCGGAGTTTGAGGTATTTGGCCAGTGTCGGATTTGTCGTAAGCTCGGCCGCTTCCTGCAATAAACAGCTGGCTTCATCTACTAGATCAGCATATTCTTCATGATATGGAACCGCTGTCAATTCGCCGATTTGGGCTCTTTTAATAACAGTAAATGTATTACTGAACGCCTCTTTTTTGTCCGGGTTTTCTTCAATGACTTTCAGGAATTCTTCCCTGGTCATATCCTCCGGATAAAATCCAGCGCCATCCGGTTTTTCCTTCTTATTAATGAATGGATGGTCCTCTACCAGTCGGTTCCAGGGGCCAAACATGACATTGAACAGTTCAAGATACAGCGCATCTTCCGGATCATCGGATTGCTGTAACTCTGCCCGGATCGCAGGATTGTCTCTACTCACCTGCAACAGGAACAGTTCATCCATTATCTTAGCCGCTTCGAGTAAGCGTGTCAATACCTGAAAATCGCTGGGTTTTAATCCGGACAAATCGGCATTTAACTCCACCGGCGCCAGTTTCTCCAGTTCACCTTTAATATAATTCAGATCGGCTTTACTGCGAATCACCTTTTCTCCACAGCTGGATATTATCAACACAATTGCTAAAAACATCACGAGCAAAATCCATTGAGCTTGATTTCGTTTCATAGTTTTTATCTCCTTGCTTAAATGTTCTCATCGATCTATTCTTATTTTATCAATTTCCCTGCTCAGCCATTAATACTAATAAATACAAAACAGATTTAATTTTCACAACTTTTCTCCACCCATATTTGGACTAATTCCACCAACGTATCAACTGCTTCATCCATGGCCTGTACCGCAATCCATTCCAGTTTGCCATGAAAATTATGACCACCGGTAAAAATATTCGGCGTCAGCAGCCCCATAAAGCAGAGACGCGCACCGTCAGTGCCGCCGCGAATCAGTTGCAATTCGGGCTCAATCCCCGCCCGGCTGACAGCTTCTAACGCATACTCGACAACCTTTGGATCTGCATCTATTTTAACCTTCATGTTTTGATAGGATTCCTTGATTTCCAATTCGATTTTCGCTTTCGGATGGCGCACGATCATCATTTCACAGATCTGCTTCAGACGCTCAGACTTTTCGTCCATTCCGGCTTGTTCAAAATCCCGAATCAGGTACTTCACACTGGCTTTCTCAACGCCGCCTTCAAGAACGTAGGGATGCAGGTAGCCTTCCCGTTTTTCCGTGGTTTCCGGCGACGGATCGGCATTCAGTTCCATGATAATGTCCGACACAATCTTGATCGCATTGACGAGTTTGTTCTTTGCATAGCCGGGATGCACATTGATACCGTGAACCGTAAATGTCGCCGCCGCGGCGTTAAAAGTTTCATTTTCGATTTCACCGACGGTCTCACCATCCACCGTGTAGGCATAGTCGGCGCCGAATTTCTTCACATCAAAGAATTTCGTTCCGGCCCCAACCTCTTCATCGGGCGTAAAGCCGATACGCAGCTTACCGTGTTTTACTTCCGGGTGAGCAACCAGAGACTCCAACAGGCCCATAATTTCCGTAATACCCGCCTTATTATCAGCGCCGAGCAGGGTTGTGCCATCGGATGTGATAATATCATGACCGATGTGGTCTTTCAAAGCCGGGTTTTCATCAAATCGCAGCACCTGGTCCCGATCGCCGGGCAAAACGATATCTTCGCCCTGGTAATTTTCGTGGATAGTCGGTTTGACATTGGCGCCGCTGACTTCCGGCGATGTGTCCACATGGGCAATCAGACCGATCACCGGCACTTTTTTTCTATCCTCCGGGCTAAGATTCGACGGCAAGGTCGCTATCACATAGCCGTACTTATCCATTGCGGCATCTCTTAAGCCTAATTCCTTCAATTCTTCGACCAGCAGTTTCAGCAGCTCTTTCTGCTTATCGGTGCTGGGATATTTGTCTTCGATCCCTTCCCGGGATTGCGTATCGATTTTGACATAGCGAAAAAAACGGTCAATCATTGTGCTGCTCATGGCTTTTCCTTTGCATTTAATTGTATAATTGATTGTTGAGTATCAAATGGGGCTGAAAAACAGTGCTTTTTCATCGCTGATAAAATAGCAATTATTCCATTAAAAGTGTACAGGAAAACCGGCTGACAAACAATTATTTTAATCGGGATTAAAAATTAGAAAGGTGCATTCTTGCCATACTTTTGGTAGATTATACGAGTATTTGAAAGTGAAAGCAATCTTTAATTTCAATAAACAGGGATGATGATATGACGGTTGAAGAAAATATCAATCTCGAAAGTGATCTCGAACATTTTAAAAATGAAAAAGAGAAAATCCGCACTCTCGTCGGAAAGATTGGCGGGAAAGGTTCAGCAAAGCAGGATTTAATCATTAATCTGGTGTTCCTGTCGGTTATCATCACACTGTTTGTTTTCGATGTATTGAGACACCTGGTTCAAATCGAGCTGCCGTTGCCTCCTCTGTTCTCCATCGAGATCGGAGTTCTGCTGGTATCGATTAAAATCATCTGGATGATCTATAAGCAGACCAAGGTGGAACATTTCCAGTTCTGGATTCTTAACTCCATCGAATTCCGCCTCAATAATTTGTCAAAACAGATGAATGATATTGAAAATAAACTGGATAATAAATAATAGACATTGCCCGGAGAGATTATGACAGAGCACCAATTTCCCACATTAACAATCATTCAGCATCCCCTGATTCAGACAAAACTCACTACGCTGCGGGATTTCAATACCGATAATTATCTGTTCAGGTCCCTGTTGAACCAAATCGCTTCACTAATGGTTTATGAAGTATTCCGAAATACTGAGACGGTAAAAATCGAAGTTTCCACACCGCTGGAAACAACTACCGGCTATAAATTACGTAAGGAAATTACCCTTGTGCCAATACTCCGGGCCGGGCTGGGAATGGTCAGTGGCATTCAGCACCTGATTCCCCGGGCGCGGGTTGGCCATATTGGGTTGTACCGGGATAAAAATACTCTTGAACCGGTTGAATACTATACAAAATTCCCGCCCAATATCGCCCAAACCAAAGTGATCCTTATTGACCCGATGCTGGCCACCGGCGGCAGCGCTTCGGCAGCGTTGACATTTATCAAGAAAAGAAACGTCACGGATATCAGTTTTGTCTGCCTGGTGGCTGCGCCGGAAGGTGTGGAACGGATCGTAAGCGATCATCCCGAAGTGCCGATTTTTACCGCGGCGCTCGACCGTGAATTAAACAATCATGCCTATATCCTACCCGGACTTGGTGATGCCGGCGACCGGATTTACGGCACTGAATAAATCCATAAAATGAGGTAACCATGGAAGAGAAAAAAATCTATATCTGCCCCAAATGCGGCAATCCTCAATACGAAGCCTCGGAAATTCGCACAACCGGCAGTTTCCTGGCAAAAATATTTGATGTTCAGAATGTCAAATTTACGGCAGTCACCTGCACCCGCTGCCGCTATACGGAACTCTATAAAGCCGACAGCAATACTTTGGGCAACATCCTTGACTTTTTCACCAATTGATTGGAAGCAACATGAAACAACGCAAACTCATCGCAATATTATTATTCAGTATCGGTTTGTTTTCATTTTCCTGTGAGCAAAAATCACTTCTTCCAGATGGAAACTGGATCAAAGTCGCCGATAGCCTGGATTTCCCCGAAGGTCCGACCTGGGACGGTCAATCTACTCTGTACGTCTCAAACTGTTATGGTGACTGGATAACGAAAATTCATGATGGCATCGTCGACACGTTTCTGGTTCATTCCGAGGAAATTCCCGAATTCAACCGGACAAATGGCCTTTTATTTCATAATAATTTCCTCTACGCCTGCGATTTCGGGTCAAAAGCCATCCTGAAGATCAGCGCGGATAAAACCGTGACCATCCTCAGTACCGGCACTCCCGAACGGCCTTTTAAACGTCCAAATGACCTGGCTATGGGACCGGACGCTTGTCTTTATGTCACCGATCCCTTTCATTATGACCGAGCCAATCCAGACGGAGCAGTTTATAAAATCAACCCGGGAACCGGTGCAACATCCATCGTAATCCCCAATCTCGCATTTCCAAATGGGATTGCCTTCTCACCGGATAAACAATCGCTGTTCGTCTGTGAATCGGCTATGAACCGTGTTTTAAAATACCCATTCAACGATGGAAAAGTTGGTTCCAAGAGGAGTATATTTATCGAATTGTCCGGTGGTGACCCCGATGGGATTGCCTTTGATGAAAAGGGAAACCTCTACATCGCTCATTTTGGCGGCGGTGCAGTTTATATGGTTCATCCTTCCGGTGAAACAGCCTGCTATTTGAAAACTCCGGGGAATAAACCAACGAACCTGGAATTTGGGGGTAAAAACCTGAAGACCCTGTACCTGACCGAGGTTGAAACCAATGCCGTCTATAAACTGGAAACGAAAATAAAGGGAATGACATTATTTAAGTAAAGAAGCCTACTCACAAATTTTAAGGAAGTAATATGCCGGACTATGAAAAAATAACAACACTCCAAAACGAAATCCAGGCAGCCGCCCTGGAAACGGAATTGAAAACCCGTAACATTCCTCATTTCATCCGCTCTTATCACGATACGGTGTATGATGGTATCTATCAGCAGACCAAGGGTTGGGGGATTGTGGAAGCGCCGCTTGACTATAAGGAAGAAATCCTGGAAATCTTAAACGATTTGGAAAAATAACTGCTGTATGTCTCACAATCACAACCATCAGCACGAAACCCGCATCATCGGTTTTGCTTTTTTCCTGAACCTGTTTTTTACGATTTTGGAAATCATCGGCGGTTTTTTCACGAACAGTATCGCTATTCTGTCCGACGCACTCCATGACTTCGGCGATAGTCTGGCACTGGGATTATCCTACATTCTTCAAAAACTGTCAAATAAAGGCAGCGATCAGAAATATTCCTATGGCTACCGCCGCTACTCCATTCTGGCCGCGGTCATCAACAGTATCATTCTGCTGACCGGCTCCGTTTTTATTATCAGAGCCGCCATACCGCGACTGATCCATCCGGTCAGACCACACGCCTAGGGTATGTTCCTGTTCGCTATTCTTGGCATCATTGTCAATGGCGCCGCCGTCCTGCAGCTGCGTAAAGGGTTATCAATGAACATCCGGGTCGTGAGTCTGCACCTGATTGAGGATGTCCTCGGCTGGCTTGCTGTATTAATCGTCAGTATCGTCCTGCTGTTTACAGACTTCTATATCCTGGACCCGATTTTATCCATTGTCATCAGTTGTTGTATTGTCTATCACGTTTTAGCAAATTTTAAAAATTCGCTAAAGGTATTCCTGCAGGTCGTTCCGAATGAGGTGGATACGGCAACTCTTGAAACAAAATTTATGCAAATAGGAAAAGTCCGGTCTGTCCATCATACCCATGTCTGGTCATTGGATGGAATCAATCATGTTTTAACGACTCATGTGGTAGTTGATGATAACATCGGCAAAGACGATTTACTAAAGATAAAATCAGAGTTGAAACACATCGCTTATAATATGCATTGCGAACATGTGACCCTGGAAATCGAATATTCCGACGAGGACTGCAGCATGAACCACGAACACTGCGATCATGATTAGATAACAACAGACCCACCACCCGGTTGATTATTTATCGGATAACGGTCCCGGTGTATGCGAAGTTGCAGAGCGACCGTGGGGAGCGGAGCAATTTGGATGAGCACCGAAGGTGCGAACCGCATACACCGTGTTGTCCGAGTGCGCTAGCACCGAGCAATCCGAAGGATTGCGAGAGTTACGAACCCCGCTCATGTTTTATCCTCACTGTCAATTATCCGCGCTATTTTCTCTCTTAACATGGGAATATCTTTTCTGGCGGTCTTCCAGACAGCGTCAGGGTCTACACCAAAGTAACCATGTATCAATTTATCTCTCATTCCGGCCATCTTCTTCCATGGAATATTGGGATATCCATTTCTCACCTCCAAGGATAGATTCTTTGTGGCTTCTCCGATAATTTCAATTTCCCTAATGACAGCATCTTGAAACATACGATTATTCATAAACTCATCATAATCCACTTCTCTCAAATACTCATCAATTAAATCTATAGCATCCAAAATATGCTTTAGATATACTGTATCATCTTTCATCATCCAAATACCACCACGGCTTCTTTTTCTATTCTGTCTATTAAATACGGACTAATTGATTTCCTAGTCAACAAATCCACTTTTATCCCTAATGCTTCCTCTAACTCTTGTTCTATCCCAACAAGATCTAGAAGGCTTTTCCTTTCCGAAAACTCTACAAGAATATCTAAATCGCTTTCTTCTCGTGTTTCATCTCTCACATAGGATCCAAATATCTTAATCTCTTTAGCGCCGTGCCTTTTAAGCATCTCTACAATTTCTTTGATTTTTTCGTCCATCGTCTTTCACATCCTATGGTGAGGTTCGGAATTTCGGACAACTATTGGCTAAATGCATTTCGTATATTCTTCCCATTTGGCATGATATACGCCATATGGCGTTTATTTCTCCTTATGATGAATTGCCAGGTCCAGCTGACTGGTAATCTTTCCAAGAGATTTCTTGCTCACGTGTGTCTAAATCTCCGTTGTTTTTGAACGAGCATGTCCCGCTGAATTGTCTCAAAAAAGCGATCATAAAGCCTTCATCTTTCAATGGCTGTACTTTGATCCATTTGCAGAAATTATACACAGAAAATTGATTAATGTCAATATAAAATATGTTCCGTTCAACGGGTGTCCAGGCGCCGGACCGAAGCATGTGTGAATTCAAAGAGGGAGTTGTGCAGGTAATTATCGTTTAGATTGAATCGATAATTTTCCGAAAATGAAATCCGTAAATCGCCATGGTAATCGCTATTGGAAATTTCCGTGGATACCGGAACAGGGTATGAAAGAACAGGCGCCAGTAATAGCGTCGCCCTTTTTCAAAAACACCTAGTTTCCAGATTGACTTAAATAATGCGCTGATATCATTGATCGTCAATTTCACTTTACCCTTTAATGGTAATTTATATTCATTCAGAAATGTTTTTACCCGCTCGTAATAATTCGGCTGGGCATAAATGAATTGCAACAGTGAGACATAACCGTTCATCAACAGTTTGTAATTCATTTTTGGTATAAAATTAATGGACGCTTCAACATTATTGCCATTGAAAATACCGATCAGTCGGTTTTCTTTTTTCAGGCGCTCATAGAGGCGCGTACCGGTCGGCGCATTCAGCAATCCCACCATGGCCGTGACGACTCCGCTTTTCTGGATCAAGTTGATCTGGGCTTCAAAAATATCCTGGGAATCGTTATCAAAACCGATGATAAAGCCACCGGATACCCGCAATCCTTTCTGATGCAGCTTCTTCACAGAATTGATAATATCCCGGTCGATATTCTGATACTTACCGCATTCCGCCAGACTTGCTTTGTTCGGTGTTTCGATGCCAATAAAAATGTGGCTGAATCCTACATCCGTCATCAGTTCGATGAGTTTGTCATCATCACAAATATCCAGTGAAGTTTCCGTGGTAAAGGAAAAGGGATAGTCCCGTTTTTCCACCCATTCCCGCATGGCGGGCAGAATATCCGCCTTCAGCTTTTTGTGGTTCCCGATGAAGTTATCATCCACAATAAAAACACCTCCCCGCCAGCCGATGTCATAAATGGAATCCAACTCCGCCAGAAACTGTTTCCGGCTTTTTGTGCGGGGATAACGACCGTTCAGGGTCGTAATATTGCAGAATTCGCAGTTATAGGGACAGCCCCGGGAATACTGGATATTCATGGAAACATATTTTTGCCTATCCAGCAAATCCCATCGTGGAATCGGCGTCAGTGCGATATCCGGGAATTCATTAGTTTGGTAGATTTCTTTCGCACAGCCATTTTCAAGGTCGGCCAGAAAAAGCGGCAACGTAATTTCGGCTTCGTTCAATACAAAATGGTCAACGCCCAATAATTGCTCATATTCCATGGTCGCCAGCGGC
The DNA here is from genome assembly GCA_030655795.1 of Fidelibacterota bacterium. Taxonomy (GTDB): domain Bacteria; phylum Fidelibacterota; class UBA2242; order UBA2242; family UBA2242; genus B118-G9. Next base: position 8,939 of record JAUSPJ010000168.1, read on the forward strand.
CCGCCGGCAACAACCTTGACATTCAGTTCATTACAGCGGCGAACCACTTTCTGAAAAGAGGGTAAATGAATGTTCATTCCACTCAGAAAAACCATATCCGCCCACTCCAGGTCACGGATTTTCAGCGGAGCAATATTCATATCGATCAGACGCAGTTGCCAGTCTATGGGCAGGAGTCCGGCGATTGTGATCAGCCCCAAGGGTATTTCGGAACTTTTTCTTGAAATAAATTTAACCGCATGCTTGAATCCCCAAAACGTATCCGGGGACTGAGGATATATAAGTAACACTTTCATTGGATTCTCCTGATTTTGTCGTAGATTTCAAAGCAGTAAATGTATTTGATTATTTGATATCTTTACCTATTATTAGTTTATGGAATCGCACCATCAGGAACTGTAAAACAATTGTAAAAACACCGGGTTTATAAGGACAAATGCCGAAAAAGTACTCCAACGCGAAATACATCGTCATCTTTGTGCTGGTTCAGCTGGCCTGGCTGGCAGTGCTGGGATTGTGGATCGCCCGCTATGTCAGCAACAACATGGTCCTCAAGGAAATCGATCAGCGCTATGCAATTAACATCAGCACCGGCGGCAATATCGCCGTTTTAGTGGTCGGGCTGGCGCTGATCACCGCTGCAACTGCCGGAATGTGGATTCTTTTTCGCTATCTGAATTTCCATTTTCATCAGACCCGTCTGTATGACAACTTCATTTCAAGCATTACCCATGAATTGAAAACCCCACTGGCTTCCATTCAGCTCTATATCGAGACATTGATTTCATATGAAGATATTTCCGGCAACCAGGTACGGTCCTTTGTCGAAAAAATGCACTCGGAGATCGTGCGTCTGAATAAAATGATCAATTCGATTCTGGAGGTAGGCAGACTGGAGAACCGTAATGCCATCTACAATTGCCGGATTATGAATGCAAACGCAACTCTAAAGGCCATTTGGGAAGATTTACGGGTCCAGTACAATCTGGAGAAATCTCAATTTCAAACAGATGGAAATACTCAATCTCAAGTTGTGCTGGATCAAACAGCAATCCGGCTTGTGTTTGAAAATCTGATCGATAACTCACTCAAGTATTCGCCGGATAATCCCCGAATCGAAATTCAGGTGTCCGAGTCCGATAAATATATTCAGATCCGTTACCGTGATTACGGGAATGGTATTTCTCATCAACAATTGAAAAAAATCTTTAAGAAATTCTACCGGATTACCGATATGCAAAATCCCAGTGTCAGGGGCACGGGGCTGGGGCTTTACCTGGTAAAGGGAATCATCAATTTTCATGGCGGAAATATCACCGCAGACATCCCGATTGACAATATCGGACTCCTGTTCGACATTGAATTTCCCCGGTATCCGCTTCACCGGAAAAGCTATTTGAATAAACTTCTGAAATCAAAATACTAAGGACTAATCCACAATCTATGAAAAATCCAAATGCACGTATCCTGGTGGTGGAAGACGAAGAGATATTGGCCGACGGCATTCTCTTTAATTTAAAGAAAAACGGCTACACCGTGGACTGGGTCAAAGACGGAAAGTCGGCGCTGGAGGCATTTTCCGCGACCGAATATGATCTGATCCTGCTCGACATTATGATTCCCTACATCGACGGTTTCAAAGTCGCCCGCCGGATTCGGGAAACATCCCCCACAATGCCGATCCTGATGCTCACCGCCCGGACGGCGGTGAAAGACCGCGTCAAAGGTCTAGAAATCGGGGCCGATGACTACCTCACCAAGCCCTTTCACTTGGAAGAGCTGCTGGCCCGGATCAGAGCCATGCTCCGGCGCAGTGAATGGTACCGGAATGCGTCCCCGGCCATCGATATATTCCGGTTTGGAAAAAACGAGATCAACTTCAGTGATTTTTCATGCCGATCCGGTAAGAAAACTTTCCAGCTGACCCAGAAGGAAGCGATGCTGATAAAATACCTGGTCGAGCACAGGGACCAAATTGTATCGCGGCAGGAATTATTGGAGCATGTCTGGAATATCTGTGCCGAAGTGGAAACCAGGACCGTGGATATATTCATTGCCCGGTTGCGGAAATACTTTGAACCGGAACCAAAAAAACCGGTCTATATCAAAAGTATCCGCAGCGCCGGCTATATGTTTTCCGAAAAATAATCCGTTGTAGCGCACGGCCATGCGTCGCTACAATTAGAATAATTATATGTAGGGGCAATTTTGAATTGCCTTTACAGTTTTTTCAAATTTCTTTAATAATATAGGGGCACGGAATTCCGTTCCCCTACTAGATTCGCTCAAGACCATATTCCCATCAAACCCAGTATCACTTATTGGGTAGTAAACCGAAATGAATAAGGTGCCTTCAAATGTTTACCGTAATAATCCTTCAAATCCGTACTGAGCTCAACCATGTATTCCGTTTTGCCCTGTAAGGCATCAGTAACGTTCAGATAAAAATAGCTATATCCATCTCTGTAATAGGTCCATATTTCATAAACGGCTTTCGGAACAACCGATAACGCGTCCGCAATTGTACTTTCATCAATGATATTGTTAAACCTGACCTGGATGTCGGGCAGAAGACCAATAAAATATTGGTCATTCCGTGGATATGTATAGGTAATTTCAATTGGATCGGTCACAAATGTAAAAGTTGAATCCCGTCCAAGTGCAGTACCCCCGGACTCTGTAATCTCACTACTTATAAACACCGTATAGGTCGTATCAGTCATCCACGATATTGCCGGGTATATTCTGAAGTATGTAATGCTGTTTGTTCCGCGACTCGATGAATTATCATTATCCAAATAAGTCGCTGTTGGCGGATTAATGCTTATTTTATCAAAATTATCTACAGGAACATCACTATTGAACGCTATTACCAATTTGGGATTTGATTTACCATACCAGTTTATACTTAGAACTTTAAATTCTTCCATAGTAAATGAACTGGTATATGAAAATTCAAGTTTTTTTCCGTATGCTGTCACCGCAGTTGTATCGATAGTGTATGTATATTCGGTTCCTGGTTTAAAGTCGCCCCGAACAGAGTATGAGTAGCGGCTGGAACCCGATGAATACGAAGGATATGTAAAATTGATATTATCTAATTCCGGAGTAATACTAAACGCCTCTTCCACGGCCTTGGGCAGCATATATTCAGTAAAGTACAAGCGAATATAGGCACTGGAGGCACTGATATCTCGAGCACCGCTATATGGATATGTATCAATTAACGGATTTGGAAATAGCGATAATTCAATAATTCCGACATCATAACCTTCACTATCGGATACCCGGATATTGGATACTTCAACCGAACCGTAATGATCCGCTTTGGCCACAAGCCGATAGGTCCCGGGTGATACTTTTTCAAATTCAAAAAAACCATCGGCGTCAGTCGGCGTCTGAGCGATCAGGCTTCCCTGGTAAAGTTCGACGATAGCCGTTTCATCAGTAGGAACCACAATTCCCGTAATCCTGCCCGGTTCCTTATTGATAATCACATTAATTTCCGGCTCGCAGGCAATCAGGAATAAAATAGCGATGAAAACTGATAACTTTTTCATGGGTTTTTCATCTCCTTCTATTTATGAATCTTTTCCAGACAAATATTTAGCAAAACTATCATTGAGTATATTAATTCAGAAGGAAAATGTCAAGAGGAATATGAGAAATGTTAAATATCCATTTTGTTTTGCTCTAAACCGAAACATAAGTACAACTAACCGTAGTACTATAATGTAACCCACTCTTTACACAACACTTCCGCCTGCTCCAGCACGGTAAGGGTTGCCTTTTCCTGCTTATCCGGCGGGTAGCCATATTTGCGCAGGATTCGCTTAACGATTACACGGATTTGAGCGCGGGCATTATCACGCATCGTCCAGTCCACTGATACGCTTCGTTTAACGGCTGTAACCAACTCCTGGGCGGCTTCGTCTCCCATCACCTTAACGGCGCTGTCATTGACTTCAAGAGCGTCGTAAAATGCCACTTCATCGTCGGTAAGACCAAGTTTCTCACCGCGTTTATGCGCTTCCCGCATCTCTTTAGCAAGTTTAATCAGCTCATCAATGACTTCAGCCGCCTCTATCGCTCATTTCTGGTATTTGTTAATGGATTCCTCTAACATTTCAGCAAACGACCGTGCCTGGACAACGTTCTTCTGCATCCGGGTTCGAATATCATCGGTGATCAGCTTTTTCAATAGTTCCAGCGCCAGGTTCCGCTGAGGCAGTTGTCGTACTTCCGCCAGAAATTCATCGGACAGGATAGATATATCCGGTTTCTTCAGCCCGGCGGCTGCGAATATGTCAACGACTTCAGTGGATGAAACGGCTCTGGATACCAACTGCTTGATTGCAGATTCTATCTCCTCAGGCGACCGCTCAAATTCGGAAACAGTCGCTTTGACAAGCCCGGAGCGTATCTCCTGGAATAGTCCCACTTCATCGCGTATCTCAATTGCCATTTCATGGGGTACTGACAGAGCAAAAGCTTTGGACAGGGCTGATACGGCATAGAGGAACCGCTTCTTTCCATCTTCCAACCCGAGGATGAATTCCATAGTCATAGCGATGCCTTTAATCCGGTTTGCCGGTTCGGATTTCAATATCGGCATATAATCGTAGCCGTGGAGCATGTCTTTGACGACCTGGTATTTCTCAAGCATGACCGCAACCGCCTGTTCCTGGTCTACGTGAGCAACGCCTTTACCGCCGCTGACCGTGTAGGTGCGCATCGCCGCTTTCAGCGAATCCGCCAATCCCAGATAATCGACTACCAACCCGCCCGGCTTATCACGAAAGACCCGGTTGACCCGTGCGATCGCCTGCATGAGATTGTGCCCCGCCATCGGTTTGTCAACATACATGGTGTGCATGCTGGGACAGTCGAATCCTGTAAGCCACATGTCACGGACAATGACCAGTTTCAGATCATCGTTGTAATCCTTAAAGCGTTTCGCAATGGCTTCCCGGGCTTGCTTGGTGCGGATATGGGGCTGCCAGGAGATTTCATCAGACGCCGAACCGGACATCACGATCTTGACAGCGCCGGTTTTGTCATCTGTACTATGCCATCCGGGGCGCAGTTTGATAATAGCGTTGTACATGTCCACACAGATACGCCGGCTCATGCAGACAATCAGGGCTTTGCCGGACATAGCGGCATCCCGGAGTTCAAAATGTTGCACCAGATCCGCCGTAACCAATCCAATGCGCTTTTCCGTGCCGACCATGGCTTCCAGAGACGCTCACTTGGACCGTAACCGCTGCTTGCGGGCTTCCTCTTCCTCGGCTTCGGTAATCTCTTCGAATTCCGGATCGATTTTGGGCTTTTCGCTTTCGTTCAGTTCGAGCTTTGCCAGCCGACTTTCATAATAGATTCGCACAGTAGCGCCGTCTTCCACAGCCTGCAATATATCGTATTTATCAATGTAATCGCCGAACACCGCCGGGGTGTTTTTATCGCTGCTTTCAATGGGTGTACCACTGAAGCCGATAAACGAGGCATTGGGCAGGGCGTCGTGCAGGTGACGCGCAAAGCCGTCAATGAAATCGTACTGGTTGCGATGAGCTTCATCGGCAATAACTACAATGTTTCGGCGGTCGCTTAGCAGGGGATGTTCATTGCCTTTTTGGTCCGGGAAGAACTTTTGAATTGTGGAAAATACGACGCCCCCGGATGCCACAGACAGCAGTTCCCGCAGATTGATTCTGCTATCCGCCTGTACCGGCTTTTGTCTCAATAGAGAGTAGTTGGCTGAGAACGTGCCAAAAAGCTGATCGTCCAGATCGTTGCGGTCGGTAATAACCAGAACGGTGGGATTCTCCATTGCGGGGTGTCGGATGACTTTACCGGCATAAAACGCCATGGACAGACTCTTGCCGGAGCCCTGGGTGTGCCAGATGACGCCAATTCGTTTATCTCCAAAGTGGGATGAACCTTTACCCCATTTGGGAGCATCTTCACGGGACACAAAGGGATCGACCCGTTCCGCTTCCAGAAAGCGTCCGTAGATCTGTTTGCTGTCCGCGTCGATGCCGCAGGCGGAGAGTGTACATTCAATGGCTTTGTTTACCGCATGATATTGGTGATATCCGGCTGCCTTCTTAGCGATGGTTGTCGTATCCCCGCCATCGTCTTCAAAGGTAATGAAATTGAGGATGTAATCGAGTAATAACTGCTTACTGAAGACGCCCTTGAGGAGTGTCTCCAGCCCGGGCTGCACCACCCCATCGGACTGTTTCTCGTTGCCGGGTTCGCGGTACAGATCGGTTCCGTCAATCGTTCGCCAGGGCATGAAGCGATCCCAGCCTGAAGTCAGAGCGCCCGCCCGTGCCTGTAAGCCGTCGGAAATCAGCAGCAGTTCATTATATACAAACAGCGCCGGTATCTGTGATTTATAGGTCTGAAGCTGATTAAAAGCGTGCCGGATGGTTGCCTTTTCATCCGCCGGATTCTTTAACTCAATGACGGCGATAGGCAGACCATTGATGAATACCGCAATATCGGGGCGGCGCTCCCGCTTGTCTTCAACCACCGTGAACTGATTGACCGCCAGCCAATCGTTATTGTCAATATCCTGAAGATCAAAGAGCCAGACCTTGCCGTGTTGCTCTCCTTCATGATCCATCCAGGAGGTATCAACTCCATCGGTCAGCATTTTGTGGAACGAGCGGTTGTTTAGAATCAGGGAAGGGCTTTCCGAGCGGCTGATCTGCCGGACAGCGTCTTCAATGGCGTCTGTGGGCAGACCCGGATTGATCCGCTCCAGCGCTGAGCGTAATCGGTCAGCCAGAATGATATCGGTATAGTTCGCCTCAGCAGAGCGTTCCGGTCGAGAACCGTCAAAGGCAATATCGGGACCAAATTTGATGGTATAGCCGAGGTCTTCAAACCATGCCAGGGCGGTTTGTTCGAGGGTGGATTCAGTGATTTTACTCATAGTATTACCACGGCAATTAAATATGGCTAAATATATCTTGGAAATGTGTCCATTAAGTACTACATTTTCCTATGGAAAAACAAGACTTCAGAATACTATCAAAAGACGCCCGGAATGCGTTTCGGAGAAGAGCAATAATCCTGTTAAACAAAGGTAAGACTCAGACCGAAGTATCGGAAATTATTGGCGTCAGAAAGAACACCGTTGGCAAGTGGAAAAAGGCCTACCAGGCCGGTGGATTAAGGGAAGTAGCCGAGAAAATTCGGGGTAGAAAGGAAGGTTTGAAAAGAACCCTGAGTATGGAACAGGAAAAAGAGATCCAGCGTGATATCATAGACCGTCATCCTGAACAATTGAAGTTAGTTTTTGCTTTATGGACAAGGGCGGCCGTGCGCGAACTGATTTATACCAAATACAGAATCAGGATGCCCATCAGAACCGTCGGAGAGTATTTAAAGCGCTGGGGCTTTACCCCTAAAAAACCGGTCAAATTAGCTTATGAACAGCAACCCGAGAAAGTCAAAGAGTGGTTGGAAATTGAATACCCGAAAATCAAAAAGCAGGCTAAACAGGAAAATGCGGTCATCCATTGGGGCGATGAAACCGGAGTCAACAGTGAATCTTATGTTAGCCGTGGATACAGTCCGAAGGGTGTTAAAGCGGTTGTCAAGACGTCAGGAAAACGTTTTTCAATCAGCATGATTTCGGTCATTACCAATGAAGGTCAGATAAGTTATATGATATATAAGGGGGCGTTAGTCACTGATACCTTTATTGAATTTCTCAGAAGACTGATCAGCACCTCCGCGAGGAAAATCTATCTGATATTAGATAATCTCTCCGAAAGGATCCCTTTGGGAAAAGTACATCATGCCATTCGAGTCCAAAAATGGGTCAAAAAGCGACCGGATAAGATTGAACTATTTTTTCTTCCACCCTATACGCCCGAACATAATCCCGATGAATATCTTAACCAGGATGTAAAACTTGAAATATCGAAAAGGCCGAAGCCGAGAAGTGAAGAGCAATTAAAGAGCTTATTGAAAAGTCACATGTGCAAAACTCAGCGAAATAAAGAAAAAGTCCGGAACTTCTTTAACCATCCGAAAGTGCAGTATGCGAGTATCGCTATTTAATTGCCGGAATAATAGATAAATTTATTCTATCGAATGATTGTCCTAATATTACTCCGCCGTCTTTACCTGAATTGGATGTTTCATTTAGAAATGATGGAACAGGACAAGTTCCAACAAGTGATTGGTTAGGATAAAGTGTCTATTATTTCGAAAATTTCGTGTATCCAGTTGCATATCCGGTTTCCGGTGTCAAAATATACATAAATATACAGGATTTGGAATTTTCTGAAGGAACACCTTAGGAGTATGAAGATAGGGGAGAAGCATTGCTGTAAAAACAAAAATATCCGCCATTATCGACGGGTAAAGAGAAGTGCCGAAGGCCGGACTTGAACCGGCACGTAGAAAACCTACGAGGGATTTTAAGTCCCTTGCGTCTACCACTTCCGCCACTTCGGCACTGTGATAAATTTTTTTAAAAAAGCGTTTTAAACCTACGAGGGCTTTTAAGTCCCTTGCGTCTACTCCCAAAGGGATCTCTGTTGAGACACTTCCGCCACTTCGGCACTGTGATAAATTTTTTTAAAAAGCGTTTTAAATCTACGAGGGCTTTTAAGTCCCTTGCGTCTACTCCCAAAGGGATCTCTGTTGAGACACTTCCGCCACTTCGGCACTGTGATAAAAATTTGTAAAAAGCGTTTTAAATCTGCGAGGGCTTTTAAGTCCCTTGCGTCTGCTCCCAAAGGGATCTCTGTTGAGACACTTCCGCCACTTCGGCACTGGAAAAAACGAGGCGACGACCGGATTCCTCCATAGGAGTCCCTGATGGGAGAACCGGTGAATAACGATTATGAAATCGTTATTTTCCACTTTACATGAAGCATCTCAATATATTCAAAAATCAGATTTCGAGGCGACGACCGGATTCGAACCGGTGGATAACGGTTTTGCAGACCGCTCCCTTAGCCACTTGGGTACGTCGCCAACTCACTCTAACAATAGCGTTGAAAAATAAGTGTTTTGATAATAAAAACCAACAGATTTCAATTTGGTTCAAATAAAATAAAAAGAGGGTGGAAAACCACCCCCTTTTA
>JAUSPJ010000049.1 GCA_030655795.1 Fidelibacterota bacterium
CCGGGATTATCCACTTCACCGCCCAGCCCCGGCGTCTCGCCATGCTCGTAAAACGTGAACCCTTTGACCGTCGTCAAGTCCTTATCCAGTGCGATAAAACCGTACATTGTGGACCATAACCCCTTACCATAAATCGGCAGGATAATTTTTTCAACCTCGCCCTGTTCTTTCACCCAGTAGATTACCATATTCTTTGGAATTTGCTTGATTTGAGCGATATCTTGATCGGCATTGAGAACCCGGTTGTATTTCGGATTTTTGGCCATCGCCTTGATATCGAAAGCTTCAGGATTTAATAAATCTGTATATTTTTCCTTCGGTACTATTGTTCCACTGTTCAGATCGACAATGCCGGCCTCGATTTTCTCACTAAACAACTGACGAACATCGGCATTTTCCATGGAAATATTACCGGCGCTGAGAATATTCTTCAGTTTGTCCAGTTCTCTGTTTTTATCCTGAATACCTTTCAGTCCGACGGCAGCCGATGACACCAGCACCGAACAAACCAGGCAAACACCGAACGCCACCAGAACCGTTTTACGCGTACTATCCGTTGACATAGCGGGCTTGCCTCCTTTTAACATTTGCATTGATAAAAATCCGGTCGATGATCGGCGCAAAAACATTTCCAAACAGGATCGCCAGCATCATTCCTTCCGGAAATGCCGGGTTAATCACTCTGATCAGTACCGCAAGAAACCCGATCAACAGTCCATATATATATTTTCCTTTTTCCGTCATTGCTGCCGACACCGGATCGGTTGCCATAAAGACCGCCCCGAAAGCGAATCCGCCCAATACCAGGTGCCACACCGGCGTCACCTGAAACATCGGATTCGTTTTGCTGCCGATCACATTAAATAACAGTGACGTCGCAACCATTCCGAGCAAGACACTCAGCATTATCCGCCAGGAACCGACCCCCGTATAGATCAAAATAGCAGCGCCGATCAGACAGGCCAGCGTCGAGGTTTCGCCCATTGAGCCGGGAATGAATCCGATAAACGCATCCCACCAGCTTGTCCCGAATTGTAGTAACGGATCGGCTAATTGCGCCAGCGGCGTCGCCCGGCTGACACCATCGACTGCAACCCAGACTTTATCGCCGGAAATCTGCGCCGGATAGGCAAAAAACAGAAAAGCCCGGCCCACCAGCGCGGGATTCAGAATATTCTTCCCCACACCGCCGAAAACCTCTTTGCCGATTACCACTCCAAAGCTGATTCCAAGCGCCACCTGCCAGTAGGGAATGCTCGGCGGCAGGATCATTGGAAACAGCAGACTCGTCACAAAAAAACCTTCGTTAATCTCATGCTTGCGGACACTGGCAAACAGCACTTCCCAGAATCCGCCAACCGCCAACGTCAGGATATATACCGGAAAGAAATAGAGGGCGCCATGAATGATATTTGCCCAGATATTCTGCGGATTGAATCCGACTCCCAGCCAGCTGATCACCGCCCGCTGCCAGCTGCCCACCGGAACCGTCGATAGACCGGCAATCGCCAGGTTGGCCTGCAAACCCGTATTGTACAGCGCCACTGCAATCGCGGGAACCAACGCCGCCATGACCGTTACCATCATGCGCTTGAGATCCATGGCGTCGCGAATATGCGATGTCGAACGGGTGACCTTATCCGGCGAATAGAAAAAGGCGTCAATCGCTTCGAACAAATAGTAAAGGCTCTCTAATTTTCCGCCCTTTTGAAAATGCCTTCCCTGTTTATCCAGGAAATTTCGAAATGCTTTCACTATCCTTCCTTCTCGATAAGCATTAAGACCCGGCGTAAATTCTCACCATGCTCGATTTTTGACGGACAGACATAGGTACACAATGCCAGATCTTCTTCCGCTAATTCCAGGCAACCCAGTTTCTCCGAATCGTCAATATCATCGACCGCCAAAGCCCTCAATAAAAATGTCGGTAATATATCCAGCGGCATGACTTTTTCGTAGCTGCCGATCGGTACGATACTGCGGATACCGCCATTTAAATTTGTATTAAAATCAAATTTCTTGCGTGGAAACAGTTTTGACAGAACGATATTCTTCACGGAATAGAGATCGAAACCGGGACTCAGCCAGCCAAAGAGTTTGCGCACGCCGCCTTCGGGAATAACCGTCAGCTGCTGGTGATATCGACCAAGATATCCTAGAGTGTCATCCGCACGAAAACCGTGGAGCACCGAACCCGAGATAACCCGCTGACGACCGTCTTTTAATTCATTATTTGTCAAATCTGTAATAGATGCCCCAAGACGCGTTTTCAGCAGACGCGGTTTTTTAACCGAAGGTCCGGCCAAGGATACGATCCGCTCGGTCAAAATCCTGCCGCTTAAAAACAAGTGCCCAATCGCGATAAGATCCTGAGCGGAAACATGCCAGACGGTTTTTGTTCGGGAAACCGGATCTAAAAAGTGAATATGAGTGCCGACATTTCCCGACGGGTGAGGCCCGTCGAATTCCTCTATTTTCAGATTCACCAGTTGAGTGGTCGGTATGTCACTGTTTTTGGACTTGCAGAGAAATAGATTTCCATCGGTGAGTTTAGCAACAATCTTCATTCCCGCCATAAACTCATCCCTTTTCAGACGCAGGATTTTCGAAACGTCCGGCGCCAGCGGATTGCTATCCATAGCGGTAATGAATATGGAATGGGGAACTGTATCGGGATTTGCTACTATCTCAAA
>JAUSPJ010000051.1 GCA_030655795.1 Fidelibacterota bacterium
TGGAGAACAGGGCCATATCCAGATTGAATATCCGGCTTTGCCAGTAGAGACCAATTTCAGCGGCCAGGCTGGTTTCGGGCTGTAAGTCGGGATTGGGTTTGACTATAAATATATACTGCCGTGCGTCGATAAACATCTCCGCCATGGAGGGTGAGCGGTAGGCCCGGCCCAGGGAACTGCGCAGGACCAGGTGTTTGGTGATGTCCAGAGTTGCGCCAATTTTGGGATTCAACTGATGCTTATAGTCATTATCATCAATCCGGTTCAGGTCACAGCGGGCGCCGAGTGTGACATTCAGAAAACCGGCCAGGGTCACTTCATCCTGAAAATAGGCAGCCGCTTCAAGCCCCTTGTGATTGCCCCAGATATCGGCCATAACATTATGTAACTTCAGATCCAATCCGCTGCTGATATAGTGCCGCCGCCCGGGCCGCAGGTTGATCTGAAACTCCGGGTTCACGGTCCGGGACTGGGAAAAAGTCGTGTTGTTATAAAGGTCGTTGTCAAAGCGGGTATCAAACACATTCAGGCGCAGGAGCCGGGACTGAGCCGGTGAGCGGATACAGGAATACTGGGTCGACCACTGCAGCTTGTGGGTTGTAATTTCATCGTCAATGGTATTGGGCGGCGTATGAAAAGGCTGGAACGGGCTTTTCCATTCGGTAAAGGAGCCGTGCTTATCGAGAATCAGATAGATTCTCGAGCGGATCAAACGGTTTTGGCCGATAGCATAATCGAGCTCCGTATTGAAGATTCCCCGGTCATACCAGCCGTTTTCGTGGTATCCCGCGGAACTGTGACGCCCAACGGCCAGAGCGACGCCCAGATCGCCAAAGGAGCGCGAATGAGCTGCCCGCCACTCCTCCATAAGCATAGGCTGGTCGTTCCAAACCCGAAGCTCATCAGCAGGCTTGCTGTAGATACCACCCCCGAAACTGACATTTGTCTGGCTTCCGGGGTCCAGGGGTTTGGTGATGATGTTAATGACCCCGCCCATGGCGCTGGAGCCGTAAAGCGCCGATCCCGGCCCCTTCAGAATCTCGATGCGCTCGATATTCTGAGCCGGTACGGCATCCCAGTAAATCGTCCCGGTATCAAAAGACATAGCCGGAAAGCCGTCTACCAGAACGACCACCCGACTGCCGGCGCCCCGGGCATAGCCGCTGCTGCCCCGCATACTGATCTGTCCGTCAAGCATCTGCACTCCCGATTCATAGGGCAGAATATCCTCCACCGTTGCAGGATTGCGAAAGGCCAGGTCCTCGGCGCTGATCGTGGCAATGGTCACCGGCGAATCGATCTTGCGCATGGTCCGGCGGGCGCCGGTCACCACGATCTCCGGCGAACGGATGGCCTTGGGCGTAAGGCGAATATCCAGAGTTACCACACTGTCGGGACGCGGGCGTACTTGTCGCTCAATGGATTGATAGCCGATGTTCAGTACCTCCAGGGTGTAATCCCCGGGCGGCACATTCAGAATGTGAAACTCCCCGCCTAGATCCGAGGCCGCCCCCAGAAGAGTCCCTTTCAGCAGAATATTGGTTCCGGGCAGCGGTTCAGCGGTAGATATAGAACGGACCGTACCATTGATCCGGCCGTTTTCGGAAGCCAGGAGCACAGAAAAAGAGAGAAGTAACAATGTAAAATTAAAAATTAAAAATTTAAAAATTAGCCGTTGCGTGGGAAATGAGTGAACTCGAAATTGAAAATTGAAAATTGAAAATTGAAAATTTGAAATTTGAAATTTGGGCATTTTAAGCAGACCAATTAAAAAGGGAGTTCCAGATCATAGTCCACATCGATATTGATATCGGAAACCAGTTCCTCTTCGCCAACCCGTACCGAGGCCATCGGCAGCGAGCCACCGGGAATTTTATAGAGGCCGATGGGCTGAAAATAGTCGGGATGCAGTGCCAGACTGTCCGCCGGTGTGAACAGAATCTGCGCCAGGGAAATATTTTTTATTCCCACCACGCCAACTAAATAAAAACCCGAGGGTAACTGGATATAATAGGGGGCTTCCGCCACGGTTGTATCCAAGGCTGATCCGTAGGCTACAATATGGGCAAAAAAGGAATCTACGGAACTGTAATCCGTGCGAAATTCCGCCACCACCACCACGGCGCCTTTCAGACTGTCAGGAAACATTACTACCCCGCTCACTAAATCCACTGGAAAATGCACAATGCCTTCGATACCGGCGACGGGATCCAGGCCCTCTTCGCAGCGTTGAAATCCCCACACCAAAGCCATCCAGAGGATACAGATAGCGGTGATAATTTGGTAATGGTAACGTTGATTCCGCATAATGAGCAAAGATAGCAGCTGTACAGCTTAAGTGTCAATCACTTTATTTTGAAAAAGTTCAACCGATAGGTTCTTATATTCAATCGACAGTTTTATACAAACCGGATGTGTGATACGATTTCGCGAAAAAAACTATGTGACCACTGATCAATTCGTGATTGATCTTCGATAAAAGGACGAACATCATTGCGGGCCTGCTCGATATTCAGGGTTTTAATCGCCTCTTCTATTTGATTACGAAATGTAGGTACATCGAGAGTTGTAGACACGGGTAAATCGCCACTTTGATGCATTCGCCGGGAAAGGTGCTTAAGTCGCAGTGGAATATCTTGCTCCACAAACCAGACCAGGTCATACCAGTCACGTCCCTTAACCCGATGCAGCCAACGTCGATAAAGCAGCGCGTGCATTTTTCCGGCAAACAGATCGGGAGAACTCACCGTCCTGGCGCTAAAAGCAATTGGTTTCAGAAGTAGTTTAATTTCGCTCTGAACACCAACAGCGGGATCAACATCTACCTCAAATTTTACTTTCAATATTTTATTGGACGGAATTTGCCGAATAAGATTTTGGGCGACACCGATTTTCAGAAAGTGAATGCGAATATTGGCCTTGATAAATGCTGATTCAATCGCTGAATCAGCAGATTTAGACTTGCCCCTGATTTCCGTCTCCAGACCGAATGCATCCAACTCGGTCTGAATCGCTAAAAAATAACGGGACAACTGGAAGCTTGTATCTGGAACTAAAAGTGTAAAATCTATATCTTCGGAAAAGCGATCCAGGCCACACAGGAGACGCAGGGCTGTACCTCCGTAAAACGCCGCTCGCTCAAAAAACCGGGCTCGCCACAATCCAAGCAAACAGACCTGCTGAATGATCTCCTTTACAGCTCTGTCATAATCATCCAGTGATTTTAATGAATATTCACCAAGCCATTTTGACAGAAGTTCCATCAGGGCAATCTCCGGATATAGCGACGCAGCACTGTTAGATTGGGGTGTCGGTAAATCGCAGCCAGATCCAGTAACTTGTCATGGTCCATGGCCATAAATTCCGCCTCATCTATACGTAAATCCTTGAATAGGTATTCTGCCAAGGTCTGCATTGAACCGAGATGTTCCATAAAATAGAGCTGATCAATCAGGGCCTTTTCAGGACTGGCAATTAAGTACTGACGTCCATCAAATGATTCAGTTTGGATACCCCGATAGTAGTATTGATTACGTAAATGCCGATAATTGAAATGTCCCACAGCTGTTGTAAATTTGCGATTTTTTCCAAGGGTCACACTGGTAATAACACTGACATGTTCGGGAATTAGCTGATAATGTGCCAAGGCATATTCCAGGGAAATATAGGATGGATCATAAATCATGTTTGCCAGGATTTCCCGGGAATAGGGTCCCCGGCCCATCTGTTCGGAAAACACGTATATACCCTTCTTAACCCCGATAATTAATCCCTTGTCAATTAGTCGGGTGACTCGATCCCGGGGATATCGATAGTCGGACAGAGCAGACATCAGAACCTGATAGTCAAACTCGTTGTAGGGAATACCGACTAATTCTTGCATATATCCTCCAGTATGTCGATGTTTTATCGACATACTGGCTCAATATTGCACTATTTTCTTGAATAATCAAGAAATAATAATCGGCGATCCAGCAATTAATCACATTATTAATTTTCGATATCCCAGAGCACCAAATTTAAGCAGTTATCAATTATTGAAATATTTCTATCGTGAATCTAAATCCTGCGGCATACACCCGGTTTAAATGACTGATGTTGCCAACCTTGAATGTTCTGCAAGGACCTTGGGATTAGTTCAGGATTCCGCGGTCGGTAATCTCGTAGTCCATTGTACCGACATTCAGGCGATAGGTTTCATAACGGATTTCACCAGCGTTTACCGTCATTTTAATAAAGGTACTGCGGGCACCCCGGTCTCCGATCCCCCGGGCATGACCGGCGTCCATGTGCCAGAGCCGGTTTATTTTGACCACACTGTAGTTATGGGTGTGGCCGAATATATACGCCGTCACTCCATGATCCTGCAATAGTTCCACGAAACGGTCCCGGTTTTCCGGATGTCTGTTCAGCGAATCGTGTTCATGCCGAAAGCGCTGATTCTCCATATCCGGCAAGGGATAGGCCGGTTCATGACCAATGACCAGGGTATGTTTCTGCCGCGTCATCTGCAGATCCCCTTTCAGCCAGTCATAGAGTATATCCGGCATGTCTCCGTCGGTGCAGTCGTCACAGTTGACATCGGCATACTGGTTCAGGATGATAAAATGAGTATTACCGACATCAAAGGAATAGGTGGTTTCCCGGCAGATTTCCGGACCTTGATTGACAATAAAAGGTAGGGCATTGCCGCCGGGATTAAAGTTCCGCAGCCAGACCATATCTTCAGGGGTTTCATTTTCGTGGTTCCCCACCACGGGGTACCAGATCATATCATCACGGATATACTTGCGGATACAATAGAGGACGGAATCCATGGGATCGATATCCCCAGGTGAAATCACAAAGCGGATTGAGTCGTCGAGTTGCCGGATCGCCTCGCAGGCACCCCGGAAATAGTCGACATTGTCGCCGGCATAATTGCGCATATCGCCGGCAATAATAAAGGCGAATTCTTCCCGGTTTGGCCTGTCTTGCTGACATGTGATTAGCAGTAATAAGAGTAACAGAATCCAGATTTTTTTCAACATAGCGGTCCTTTTAAAATACTTCGATTGGGCGGTAATATACACGTCACACCGTTAAATCACAACGAGGAGTACCAAAAATAGTACACCTTTTAAAGGAATGTCCACAAAATTAGGGGTAAAACAGAAGCAGTTATCACTGATACTTCCCTGCAAATCCAAAATTGGATATTAGATTTACAAGAATATGTGTTAACGGTATCAAATATTCGGTTGTACACCGTTGGAGGAATTTACTGCAGAACGACGATTGTCCATTCCTTAGTGTCTTTCCAGATGGCGCCCCATACCGAATTCCCAGCATCCCAGGGATAAAATAATGTTAAAAGGCCTGTCTGAAATATTCGGGAAACTGAATTACTTTTTGCGTATCCTTGAAATCAAACAGAAAGGGTTCAACGTCATCAGCCAATTTGTGCATATCCAGCGCATCACATTCCTTAAGAATAGCCGCTTTTAAGGAACCCGCGTCCGGTATCCCGGCGACAGCGCTTAAATACCCGTAATCCGGCTGAATCCCTTTGCCCATGAGAAAAACCACATCGAAAAAATCTCTGCCCTGCTTACGGGGACGACTGAGGATGGCAACACATTTTTGGGCCAGCAACAGCGGCAAGGGTACGGTCAGAATCGTTGAAAATACTTCAAATCTGTTCAGAATAAATCGCTCCGGATTATAATGACAGGGCTGCGGCTCGGTATCCAGTCGTATGATGACCTTCTCTTCCCGATACCCAGAAAGTCCTTCATCAAACAGCAATCCAGGAAATTTGATAAAACAGTGCCAGGCGCCCCGCATAAGCAATTTTAGCTCCGCCTCATACCCCTCCAGCCGGAATTGTTTTTGGATATCCTCGGCAATCCGGGCAAACTGTTCCTCGTTTAAGCCGAGATTATCGAAGTCCAGATCTTCTGAAAAACGCCGGCTTCCATGCACAATCCGAAGCGCAGTACCACCCATAAAGCAGAGTGATGATGCCCAGTTGCCGGCATAGATGAATTCCAATATCCGGCACTGGAGGTATTCCCGCAACATAAATCGCGGATAGCGGTGCAGCGGTTGGGGAAAAAACGACTTTATTTCATTGAATCTGAGCATCCAGCAGCCCCGTTAATAGCGCCAGGCGACGACTAAATACCGGTGAATTAATGGCCCTTCCATAGGTATTTAATTTCTGCCTGTCGATCTGTTCATTGATTGAAAAAATGTTCCAGCGCAGCGCCATAAAGTCCTGATCATCATGAATTTGGGGATTGAGGTACAGGTAATCGATCAGCGCCTTTTCAGGTTCTGCAATGGCGAAGCGAACCGTTTTCCAGGGCACAAGCCGATAGCCAAAGAATAAAGTCCTCTTCAGATGGCGATAGCCAAAAAGGCCCAAGGGTGTCTCAAAGCGCTGGGGCTTCAGGGTGGAACAGGAGATCGTCTGAAAGACCCCCTCAGGAATAAAACCGTACCAGGCCAGGGCGGATTCCAGGGATATGTAAGAGGGACGATAGAGTCGATTGGCCAGATAGTATAAAAAATGTTCTTCCTTTTGCTGATCGCTAAAACAGTAGTAGCGATTGCGGAGTTTCTGGATATATCCCTTTGCCTGCCATTCAACCAGACGACGCCGGTCAAAGCCGGGGAACTGCTTATCAATTTCCCCGACTGAAAAGCAGGGAAAGGATTTTAAAGCGTGTGAGAATTCAATATACTTCATTAAGGATTGGTTTCCATTTGTTGTTAATAATAACAATAAACAGAAACATATGCAACGAATAATTCGGGAGTTTGATGGAATGTCTCGCGCTTGATAGGCTGATCTGGATTAACGCTTGGATAACTGGAATTCGTTGGGACTGTTTACCTGAAGTGGCTACTGTCTTTGGTGGAAATTTCCCGCAAAATAGCAACAATCCGTTCGGCGGTGTGGCCATCCCAGTATTCGGGAATCCGGCCCTTTTTCACATCACCGTCGAGAATGGCCATGGTACGTGCGAGTATTTTCCCGGGATCGGGTCCCACCAATTCGTTGGTGCCTTCCCAGATTGTAATTGGCCGTTCAGTGTTCTTGCGCAGGGTCAGGCAGGGAATGCCCAGCACCGTGGTCTCTTCCTGAAGACCACCGCTGTCGGTGAGCACCAGTCTGGCGTCTTTCTGTAGTTTCATGAAGTCATGATAACCGAGGGGTTCGGTGATTTTCAGATTAGGCAGTTCCAGGTAGCGGCCCATGCCGAATTCCTGCAGCATCTTCCGCGTCCGGGGATGCATGGGGAAGACGATGGGAATGCGCCGCTGAATGGTCTCCAGAGTATTAAAAAGCCCCTTGAATATTTCGTCCCGGTCCACATTGGAAGGCCGGTGCAGGGTAATCAGAATATAATTCCCCGGCTTGACACCCAGTTCGACCTGAATCCGGCGCTGATCCAGCTTGGAAAGGTAATAGTACAACGAGTCGATCATGGTATTGCCAACGAAAAAGATTTTCTCTTTGGCGATCCCTTCGGCCAGCAGATTCGCGTCGGCGTCCCGGCTGGTGGTAAAGAGGTAATCGGAAATATTATCCGTGACGATGCGGTTGATCTCCTCGGGCATGTTCCAGTCCCGGGAGCGCAGGCCCCCTTCGATGTGACCGACTTTGATGTGCAGTTTCACGGCCACCAGGGAACAGGCCACGGTGGAGTTCACATCCCCTGCCACCAGTACCAGGTCCGGTTTGTCATCGAGGATGGCTTTCTCGTATTCGATCATGATCTTGCCGGTCTGCTCGCCGTGGCGACCGGAGCCGACCCCGAGATAAATATGGGGTTTGGGCAGTTCCAGTTCCCGGAAAAAGATGTCCGACATTTTCTCATCATAATGCTGGCCGGTATGCATCAAGCGGCATTGGAATTGATCAGGATATTTCAGCAACTCCCGGTAAATAGGCGCGGCTTTCATATAATTGGGACGGGCGCCGACAATCAGATCAATTTTCATACAGACTCCTTTAAAACCACAAAGACACTAAGGCACTAAGATTTGTGTTCATTACGCGGGCAGAATATACGGAATATTTTTATGAAATGGGAAACCTGAAACAGATAACCACAAAGACACTAAGGCACTAAGATTTGTGTTCATTACGCGGGCAGAATATCCGGAATATTTTTATGAAATGGGAAACCTGAAACAGATAACCACAAAGACACTAAGGCACTAAGATTTGTGTTCATTACGCGGGCAGAATATACGGAATATTTTTATGAAATGGGAAACCTGAAACAGATAACCACAAAGACACTAAGGCACTAAGATTTGTGTTCATTACG
>JAUSPJ010000072.1 GCA_030655795.1 Fidelibacterota bacterium
CGTAAGTAATCGAATCGATTCATTATTGGTGAAGAAGATATAATGTCGGGAACTGTTGCCATCATCATCATTTTTTTATGTGTCCTGGGAGAGGCATTTTTCTCGGGTTCTGAAATAGCGCTGGTGTCGGTGGACCGGATGCGGATGAAACATGCCGCTAAAACAGGCCACAAGTCATCACAACATGTACTGGATATGCTTAAAAACCCGGAGCGAATTTTGGGCACAACGCTGCTGGGGACCAATCTCTGTGTCGTGACGAGTACGACCCTGGCGGCATCCCGCTTCTATTTCTGGCTGGGTCCAATTGGAGTGCCGGTTTCGATCGTGGTGATGACTTTCATAAACCTTATTTTTGCTGGAATTGTACCGATAAGTATTTTTCAGCAAATGAGCAATCAAATTGCCCCGCGTATTATATATCTTTTGCGCGTTTTTATGCTGGTACTTTTCCCGCTGGTGTGGTTATTTTCAAAAATTGCGGTGTTCTTTGCGACTGTATTGGGTGGTGTAAATCCGACCGAGGAAGGCGGGTTTGTCAGCAAAGAAGAACTGAAGTTGCTGATGAAAATGAAACACGACAGAGGTGATGTAAAACCCAGTGAACGCAGAATGATAAACCGCCTGCTGCACTTTACCGAAACCAATGTTAAAGAAATCATGATTCCCCTGATCGATGTGGCCGTTTTAAACGAGAAAACAACTGTCCAGAAAGCGTCGGAGCATTTTGTTGAGACGAAGCACCGCCGCATTCCCATCTTTAAAGACCGTGTGGATAAAATTGTCGGGATTCTGAATAGTTTTGATGTTCTGGGAGAAGCCCCGTCAAAAAGGATAAAATCCATGATCCGGCCGGCTTATTACGTCCCGTCGACAATGGGTATTGCTAAACTTCTTGAGGGCCTGCAGAACAATGGAAGAAACATGGCAATTATTGTAGATGAATTTGGCGGAGCCGAGGGAATTGTGACGGTTGAGGACATTCTTGAAGAAGTCGTCGGAGACATTGAAGACGAGTACGATGAGGTCGAAAATCTATTTAAACAGCAGAAGGACGGCTCGATAATTGTAAGTGGCAGAATGCCGGTGGATGATTTAAACGACCGTTTTAATCTGATGATCCCGGAGGGTGATTATGAAACCGTTGGTGGTTTTTTTCTAAACAGAATTAAAAGGATACCCAAGGTCGGTGAAAAAATCACTCTGAATAACATGGATTTGGTAGTTTCCAAGGCCAGTAACCGGATTATTGGCGAGATAACGATTCGGCCGCTAGCTCCGCCGGATGGTCCCAGTTGAGGTATACACGTTTCCCGATAAAATAAAACATTATTCCGGTGAACAGTCCGGCAAGAGTATCTATGATATAGTGATAGCTGCAGTAGACAGTGGCGAATACAATACCCGCCGCCGTAATAAGCACGGGCCAGTGAACTCTTTTAAACTCGAAAAAGCTGTATAAAAAAACCATCACCGCAACCGCAACGTGGGTACTGGGAATTGCTCCGCCGCCCTGGTTGCCGCCAATCTCGTAAATAATATTCATCAAGGGAATAAAAATAAGGCCCCTTGTAAATATTATTGGATGGTTTTCTACGGGACCGTTTCCCGGGAACAGGATAAAAAATATGCAATGAGCGACCATCATCAGAGTTAGTGAAAAGATCATTTCGTGTGCCCTGGGAGAACGTCTGGAAAGCATGATCATACCGGGGATAAACAGTATTAAGTAGTAGGAGAAGTAGAAAAAGTGCATTAATTCATCCACGAGCAAATTATTTCCCGGAAAATCGGCCAGCCGGTTGAAATTACCGAATAGATTGCTTTCCCACTGTAAAAGAAGTGGCTCGAAGGTTTCTTTGAATATCAGATGGTCATAAGCGGTTGCCTGGGTATAAAAAACAGCCACTGAAATTACGGGCAGCCAGCTATGTAACCAGTAGCTTGCAGAGTCTGTTATGCGCTTTTCGTGAACAATAAGATAAAAAAGAACAAGGAATATTGTAATATCAGCAACCGTGAACAGAAATGGCCGGCTGAGTGTGTTGAAAAATAACAGGGAAACCACGGTCATGAGGGCGCTGAAGATCAACACCAGAAAATCTACCGGAAACACACCATTTTTAAATCGGGCAGTGATCTGCTTTTTATATTCTACAGCCATCCGTTTTCCCGATACCAGTTTAGCGTCATTTTAAAGCCGGTGTCGATATCGTATTTCGGTCGATAATCCAGAATCTCCCGGGCCTTTTGGGATGATAATACCCAGCCGCGGGCTGTCAGTTCGTTGTATTTATCGGGATTCAACATTGATGATCTTCCACGAATACCGGCTATGAAAGAACTCAAACAGGCCACAGTTTTTAATAGTATTTTGGGAATGTAAAGAGGGATCGTCCACGTCTTCATATATTCAGCGGCTTTTTGGATCAGTTCGTTTTGTGTATATCCCGCATCATTGCCATCGTTAATGTGAAAAATCTCAGCACCGGAGAGATTATTATCAATGCACGACATGATAAATTCAACCAGGTCGCTTATGTGAACGATATTAATATAGGATTTCCGAAATCCGATATGGGGGTCCAGATGATATTTAGCAATACGGAAAACAGACAGTGATTCCCGGTCTTCCGGGCCGTAAACAATTGCCGGCCGGATAATGGTATAATCTTTTGGTCCGTCCGGTTGTAAAAAAAGTTGCTCGGCCATTAATTTACTTCGGCCGTAGGCAGAGACAGGATTTGGGAGGGCGTGTTCGGAAAGCGGCGCCAGATTTTTGCTGGGACCGACGGCCGCCTGGGAACTGATAAAGATGATTTTTGTTTCGTTCTGAACAGCTTTCAGGAGATTTTCCGTTCCCCTGGTGTTGATTTTAAAAAAATCTTCAGTGTCAGAGGATTTAATAATTCCGGCCAGATGAATTACCAGATCAATGTTTCGGCATACGTTTTTTAAAGAAGCGGGATCGGACAAATCTCCGATTACCCACTCGACCTCATTTTTAAAAGCGTCCGGTCGATAACTGCCTGTCCGGGTCAAACAGCGGACACCAAAACCTTCTTGTAGAAGGCGTGGAACAATATGTTTGCCAATGAATCCTGTGGCTCCGGTTACCAGTACTTGCATCGCATTTTGCTCAATATTATAGTCGATTCATTTAAATTGACTTTTTATTTGCCATTTTCTGAAATGGGACGATCAGCAATATCCAGATATTTGCAAAAACAATGGTGTAGCCAAGAAACAGTTCGGGTTTATAGAGGATCGCTGCAAGGATTAGCACACATATATGCATTGATAATTCGATCGCCTGCCACAACCGCAGCATAATTTTATTGGCGTTGTAATATTTATCGGCATCGTATTGAACCTGTTTTTTCGCATATTTTATCTGAATATGGCAATAAAACAGATATATTCTTATTAAAAGGCGATTAACAGGCTTTTTACGATCTCGTTTTAAATGGCTTAATTCATCCGCAAAAACAGAAATTTCATCATGAATTGAATGGCGTATTTTTAGTGCATGTATAAAAAACTGGCTGCGGTAATAATCGACTAAAATGCTGTGGATTGCCATCGACAGGGCCGCGACCGCAATGACTATCCACAAGTGAAATTGCGGCATCAAAGCCATTTTTGACATTCCGATACCAAGACCGGTAAATATAGCCAGGCCATTAATATAGTCAATTGTACCATCCACAATCCGGCCGACCGGAGAGCCGTTTTTTTTATATCTGGCGAGCATCCCATCACCGCAGTCAAGAACGGCGGTAGCGCCGTACAGTAGTCCGGCCCAGAGAAAACATTCCCGTGTGCCCCGGGAAAAACAGATGCCGCTGCTGATGCCGGTTACCATAGCCGCAACCGATACCTGGTTAGGGGTGATGGGAAAACGGGAGAGTACTTTCACCAGGACAAATGCAATGGGCCGGAACAGGATTAAATCCGGTATTCCTTCAACCGGCAAGGGTTTTAACATGGACAGATATTCACGGAACAATTTTTTCACAGGGCAAATTTACAACACCTTTTTGTAAAGACGACAGGTTTTCTTATTGGGGGAGACCGATTTCCGACTTAAATTTCGCCACATTTTTGAAACACGATAGAATGGAGATAGTATGCAAACCGGTATTGTAGGATTACCATTTTCGGGAAAATCTACACTTTTTCAAACATTGCTCAGCAATAAAGCCGATAGCGCCGAATTTAAAAAAAAGCATCTTTCCGAGAGAGGAATAATAAATGTTTACGATAAGCGCCTGGACCGACTGACAGCGCTATTTAATCCGAGGAGCAAGGTTCACGCAACCATAGAATATATCAAAGTTCCCGGTCTTGATCCTCAAAATGAAAACGGGTTGTCGCCCCAGTTTTTTGCTAATTTAAAAACCGTCGATGAGATCATCCTTGTGGTTCGCGGGTTTGAAGATGAGATCTATCCGCATCCGTCGGGAAAAGTCGATCCGCGGGCGGATATTGAATTTGCATTGGCGGAATTTTTATTGTCGGATATGTTGATTGTGGAAAAACGAATCGAGCGGCTGGAGAAACAGCTGAAAAAAGTGCGAAACGTCACCGATGAACGGGAACTTCAATTGTTATTGAAATGCCAGAAAGCCCTTGAAGAGGGCAAAGCGTTGCGAACTATATCTTTTAATGATGAAGAGTTGAAACAACTGAAAGGGTATCAGTTTTTATCTTCAAAACCGCGATTGATCGTGATCAACATTGACGAATCTCAACTATCTTCCTCCGAAGAAGTCACGGAAGAGTATCGCGATTATCAGGCGGAAACTGTCTCGGTAATGTCGCTATGTTTAAAAATTGAAAGTGAAATCGCCGAACTGGATGAAGCAGACCAGGAAATGTTTCTGGAAGAACTTGGTATCAGCGAGCCGGCGCTGTACCGCCTGGTACAAAAATCCTATGATCTGCTGGGACTAATTTCATTTTTTACGGTCGGCGAAGACGAGTGTCGTTCCTGGTCAATTCACCGGGGCATGAATGCGCAGCAGGCAGCGGGCGTCATTCACTCGGATCTGGAGCGGGGATTTATCCGGGCCGATGTGGTTTCCAACGTAGATTTACTTAAACAGGGAAGTCTGGCGGCCTGTCGCAGCAGGGGATTATTGAGACTTGAGGGGAAGGATTATAATGTTAAAGATGGTGATGTCATGGAAATTCGCTTTAATGTTTGATATCATTAGAGATAAAACTGTTTTGACCCAGTTCTGAAAAGCTTATATTTGAACTGTGAGGTAAAATAAGTCAAGGTGTTTAATGAATGTAGCTGATCACGTGTTTATCCATAAAGTCAGCAGGCTGATACTGATGATTATTTTGGGAATTGTTTCTTTCTTTTTACTGCTGTTTTTATTTTGGTCCATTTTTATAGGCGGGCTGTTTTTAATCGTTTTCTCGGTAATAATGCTGGTAGTATTTCTGCCGCTTAAACTGAACAATCAGCAGTTTACTATTATTCGAATCATTTTAGGTATTGCGGCCCTCGTTATGATTCTGATGTTCTCGGATCTGCCTATCGTGGAGGCCCAGAAACGCTTTAACGAGCTGGATTCTAAGGTTGCCAACAGAGGTCTGGCCTCGTTGACTTTCGCGGATAAATTAACCGTTTACCATACCAATTTGATCATTTCATTTTATGGCCGGATACTCGGTTTTCCGGAATATGGCAAGCAATCCCTGCGCTTGTGTGTAACAAGCAAGAGCGCCCGGACCTGGGAATCGGATTTTGCATTGAAATCGCCCAAGGTAGTGAGCGTTATAAATAACTGGCTCGTTTTGCTCAAGAGACACCGACGAGATGTGTCCCATGTGATGTTGCCGGCCCGCACGATCAGCTGGCAAAGCACGCAAAACGATCGCCGGGTGGCCCTGGCGTTAAATCCGGTGACAATTGAAGCAAAAGCCTGTCCCGTTGGAAATCGCTGGCGTCTGGATTGCAAGGCGACAACACGGATTAAGTACCGCAGTGACGCCGAGCGAATAATTTTAACGTCCGGTGATAAAAAACTTACTCTGCCGGAAGGACCATTTTGGGCCCTTCAGCAGGCTGGCTGGCTCAAGCCCTATACTGCCGTTTGGGTATGGTCGTTCTTCAGTGACGATGAACGATTAGTAAAATAAGTCGTAAAAACTATAAATTTATTCCGCTGCTGATTCGACGTTATTCGGGTTTACCAGCCGAATTTCCATTGGTCTTAGCGTGTCGATATGAATATCGCGCTGAGGGAAGGCGATTGTAACACCGGCATTCCGAAACAGCTCATCGATGCGAAAACGAATGTCGCTTTCGATAATCAAAGGATTAACCGTGTCTGTAAGTTGTACCCAGAACAGAGCGCGGAAGATGAGTGCGTTATCGCCGAAGTCAGTAAACAGGACAAAGGGTTTGGGCGACTCTTCAACATTTTTATTTCCGGCGACCGCTTCGATCATCAGGTCGTGTACCTTTTTCACCGGCGATCCGTAAGCTACTCCGACGGTTACCTCTCGTCGGAGAAAATTGTCCACCAGAGACCAGTTAACGACCGAATTTTCCAGCAATTTGCTGTTGGGTATGACCATGCGGTAATTTTCGAAAGTCTTAATCCTGGTTGAACGTCCGCCGATGTGCTCCACAGTGCCCCGACGGTTTTCCATTTCCACAATATCTCCGACTTTGAGAGGCCGCTCCATCATCAGCACTAGCCCGCTGAGAAAATTATTTACCAGGTTCTGGCTGCCAAGACCAACCCCGATGGCAAATGCGCCGCCGATGACGGTGAAGGCAGTCAATGGAATCCCAATTACGCTGAGAACAAACAGAAAGACAAATGCCACCAGCAGGTAGCGGAAAATAGTTTCCAGTGATTTTTTTACCGAGATGTCGTCTCGAAAACGTCTTGGTATCAGCAGTACAATCTGCCGGGACATGTATTTGGTAAGCCCCATTCCCAGGATCAACAAAATTAATCCAACGATAATATTACCGAGCTCGACGCTGTTTTCCTTGACGGTAAAGATATTCAGTTTCCATATTTGAACAAAAACAGTTGTTGAAATTCCCATAATTAAAAACGCCGCTGCCAGAATAAGAATCTGAAAAAGAAAGCCGATCGTCGATTCCAGCCAGTTGCGTGTTTTTCGGTCTTTGATTAAACGCCCAATGATATATCGATTGATTTTTTCGGCGGCAAATCTAGCTATGCGCCGGCCCAGGATAATGACGATGAGCGCCAGAATCAGAGGACCTAAATGAATATTTAAAATTTTATTCTGAATCAGTGGGAAGCTCCAAAAAGAAGCA
>JAUSPJ010000081.1 GCA_030655795.1 Fidelibacterota bacterium
GGCAATGCGGCCGAAATCAAAGGGATTATCAACGATAGGAGTAAAAAAATCAACCGTTGCAACGATGGATATATCATCATTCAGACGGTACACAGCGGCATCGTCGGAAGTTTCAAAGCCTACCTGCGTAAATTCGGAAGGAAGCGCTTTAAATTTCTTTAGTATTTCTTCCAGGTTCTGTGGCCTGATTTTGCAGGCGCAACCTAAACCGTGAGTATACTGGGTGAGTCGAATATCAGAAAAATCATCAAACGGTATTTCGGTGATCTGGTTTTTTGATAAATGTCGATAGGATTCGGCGATTTTTGAGACCGCCAAATTAATGTCTTCCGCAGTCGTGGTTCTGCCAACGGAGAACCGGACGCTGCCAAGAATTCGCTCATCACTAAAACCCATCGCTTTGAGCACATGTGATGGTTCAACGCTGTCTGCATGACAAGCAGCGCCGGCGGATGCGGCGATATCCGGCAAATTATCCAACAGTGTGTTGGCGTCGATACCGGGGAAGTAGACATTTACAGTATTCGGTAATTTATGGTTTGCTGGACCGTTGAGTTGAATTTCCGGTAGTGCAGATTTTAATTCGGTCCAGAACTGATCGCCGCGCGCTGTTAATTCGGAGTTTATCAGATCTTCATTTTGATGGAAACATTCAGCCGCGGTTCCCAGACCGACAATTTCAAGAACGTTTTCAGTACCCGGCCGCAGACCGTGTTCGTGCCCGGCGCCATGAATCAGCGGGCGGATCTCCACACCGGTTTTTATGTAGAGTGCGCCCACTCCTTTGGGAGCGTTCATTTTATGACCGGCGACTGACAGCAGATCAACGCCCAGTTCCTGGACATCCACATGAATTTTTCCGACTGCCTGAGCGGCATCGGTGTGAATAATACACTTCTTCTCGTGGGCGATTTTGGCAATTTCGCGGATTGTCTGAATGGTCCCAACTTCATTGTTGGCCAACATAATTGTGATTAGAAAGGTGTCACTGCGAACCGCTTTTCGCACGGAATCCACACTGAGCATTCCAAATTCATCAACCGGCAGATAAGTGACGGAATATCCCTTTTTCTCAAGATGACGACACACCTCCAGGACCGCCGGATGTTCAATTGCACTGGTAATAATATGTCCGGCGCTATACAGGTCGGCAATTCCTTTTATAGCCATGTTGTTGGATTCGCTGCCACCGCTGGTGAAAATTATTTCCTCGGGAACACAGTTCAGAAGAACGGCCAGTTGAGACCGGGCGTCTTCTACGGCTTTTTTACCAGTCTGACCATAAGGATGACTACTGGATGGATTTCCGAAATGATTTTTCAGGAATGGGAGCATCGCCTGGACGACTTCGGGAAGCAGTGGAGTGCTGGCATTATGATCTAGATATATCGGTTTGTTTTTCATAGTCCGAGTTTAAGATGCTTCAATAAGCAGACTAAAATCTGCACTGGTTACCGAGTGAGTCAGAGCGCCGATGGAGATTACATCAACACCGCTTTCCGCAAAAGATCTGATGGTATCCAAAGTGATGTTACCGGATGCTTCAAACAGAATATGACTGTAGAGTTTTTTCGATCTGGCTTCATCGATGAGAGCGCTGATCTGATCCGGTTTGAAATGATCAAACATGATTACGAACGGGAAGGGGGCGGTGATATTTTTAAGGTATCCGAGAATAGCCCGGAATTCATCAGCTTTACTGACTTCGATTTCGATAAATCGCAAGTACGGATATGCGGATATCATCTGGGTAACAGCGTTCCGCAGCGCATCGGGATTATCCGAATTTCGCAGGACTGCCAAGTGGTTTTCTTTCAGCATGGCGGCATCGTGCAGCCCCAGGCGGTGAGTCAGGCCGCCGCCACACTGAATAGCGTGTTTGTCCAGCAGGCCCCACAATGTTTTTCGGGTGCCGACAACAAAAGTGTTGGTACCAGCGATACTGTCCACATAGGATTTTGTGCTTGTGGCAATGCCACTCAGGCGTTGCAGAATATTAAGGATACTGCGTTCAATGGTCAAAATTTCGGCGGCTTTGCCATTTACCCGAAGTATAATTTCCCCGGACTTCACAACGTCACCGTTTTTAAAGTCAGACTGTATATGCAGATCGTGACAAGACGCAAAATAGATCGTTTCGTCCAATCCGGCAATAACTGTTGGAGTTTTGGCGACAATTTTGGCTCTCAGTGTGGATTCATAGGGCTGCCGTGGTACCAGGGATACATCGCCGCTGTCTACGTCTACGTCAATCATTTTAGCAAAGAAACTATAAACCGTGTCCCGATAGGACGGGCGGCTCAGGTCAAGTTCATTAACGGCATCAAAGGCATTCCGAATGACACTATCTCTGTCTTTTTGATCCAAACTCAAATCCCTTTTATAATTGTTCAGTCTGTAAAAACCAGGTTAATTTACAAAATATTTCAGAGAATTTTAGGGTTATCCCGCTCGTTTATATTAACTTTACAAAATTGAGTGAGTATAACAGCAGTCAGTATTTTATAGAATTTCAGAAAAGTATTTTTTTTGCCAGATCTTCAACTGAGTAAAACAGTTCGGACGGATGCCGGGCCAGCAAGGATTCGACGGTATTATATCCCCACGAAACGGCGCCCGATGAGATACCGATGTGATTAGCCGCGTCAATGTCCCTGATTTCGTCGCCGATATAAATAGATTCTGTTTCCGGGATTCCGCTTTTAGCCAGTACTTTACGCAGTTTGAGTCCCTTTCCGAATATCGATACGCCACATTCGAATTGACTGATCAGCGACGTCAACTCCTGCCCTAAAACCTGACGGATATTTTCGACCGAATTTGAACTGACAACGGCCAGTTTGATCTTGTTTTGTGCTAATTTTCGCAATAAGGTATCAATGCCGTCAAACATAGGAATTGTATGAATATCCTCAGTCATTAATTTCCGTATATGATTTCCGATCAGCGGCGCTTTCCATAGTGGTAAACCGAGATGTTTAAGTAACTTTGCCGCATCGTAATTCCGTAAAAGTCTGTGCTCACTCTGATGAATATCGTGAAACTGAAATTTTTCAGCAACCTTATTGACAATTTTTGTCAGCCAGGGAAAGGAATTTGCGAGAGTTCCATCAAAGTCAAAAATGACAAGTCTGTATTTCACGAGAAGTTTTACTCCAAATTACTACGAAATCACAGAACTAATTTACGGATTTTTATTTTTTGGTCAACGCAGAACATCTTAGAATTCACTGGTCGGTCGGAATGTGGTTCAATGTGAATTTTCGGCTGCCTTTTTAATCTGGTTTGCCCAGTTGACTGCTCGCTCAAGTTCACCCTCTTTCAGGGGACCTTTGTTTTCCATGACGATGAATCCTTCCGGTGGAACTAACAGATATCCCTGTTTCTTCCGGAGCCGGGCAGCGATGGGTTCTGCGGCATAGCCGAATATCTTCACGAAAAAAGTCAGTGTAGCTGAGTTTACGTCTTTTACCGACATGCGGGTATCGAATGCCGCAACGTTGACACCTTTCAATGCGCCGGCCGGGATTTTTAGAGTATTTCTCGACTTCATCCAGAATCGATTTTACTTTGCGGTACCGCAAAACACCCCAAATTAGGGTGAGTAAACTTAGTGGAAGCTGCAAATAGCCGAGAATTAGAAAAAGAGTATCCCCCGGTAACAATTTGATGATCGACAATCCCGATGCGAAAAGCATAATGCCGGTACGGATATAGGCCTGCAGGGTGCGTTCATTGGCCAGTTCGGTACGGTCCCTGGCCAACCGGTCTCTGAGGATCAATTGCTCGGGTTGAATTTCCTGATAAGGTTTCATGATTTCACCGAGAAGTGCCTCGCGAAGGCGTATCACCCTCGCAAGGCATTGTTTAAAGTTTAATCGTAAATGAAGTATTTCTGACGTATTTTTTCGAACTCCTGCAGCTCTCCATCCCAGAACCGGATGATCGTTTCGGCATCGGAACCTTCGAGAATCGCCTGTTGTACCTTGTCGGCGACCCAAGCGCTTCACCTATAACTTTGGCAACCTTTTCTGTATTACCAAACACTGAATCGTATACAATCAAGGCTTTCATTGCTGTATCTCCAATTAGATATTAGGTCAGGTTATTGATTAAATAACGGTTTACTCATTGCGTTTTTTTCGCATAAATGAAATGCCGCCGAAACCGCTGATGATGGCAACGTAGAAACCTAAATCATACCACCAGCCGGTGTTAAACGTTTCATAGATACGGATTGCCGGATTAAAAATACCGACAATTAAGGAAATCGGTGCGATCCAGCCGTGCCAAACGCCGGTGAAAAAGCCGGCCGGTTTCAATATTGTGCGGGCGCCGTCGCCGGGCAGACAGGCCGTTAATACAAGCAGGATAAACAGGAAAATCAGAGTGACTGGAATGAGTTTTAAAGTCTTATGTTTTGATATCTCCATGATCAACTCCCAAAGTTTTACTTTATTAAAATACACTTTTTTACTTCGGTCATTCCCGCGGACTGAAGTTTATACAGATAGACGCCGGAATTCAGATTGCTGGCGTTCCATTCTACTGTATGCCTGCCGGCGTTTTCGAATTCACTGATCAGGGTTTTAACTAACTGTCCTCGAAGATTGTAAATACTAAGGGTAATGAAATCATCCTTTGGCAAATCAAAACTAATAGTCGTGGATGGATTAAAGGGGTTGGGGAAGTTCTGAAACAGGTGAAAACTTTCAGGCACTTTTCCGGTGAATTGAATGGCCGATCTCGTACCGGTGACTACATTGCTTTCATTGTTCAAACGGTCGAGCGCCGCGACGCCATAAACATAACCGCTATAATTCCAATCGGTGACACTATCCGGGTCGGAAGGCGTCGTTATAGCGTAAATATATTCGGGATTATCAAAGTCGGGCAGCTTGCTTTCGGGCCATTTATAGATAATATACCGATAGGGCTCGTCGTCGGATTTTGTAGGTAAATCATGTCCCCAGCGTATTACGGCCTTCCCATTATTTTCTTCAATTGTCACCCAGATTGGATCAATGGGCGGCAGACTATCACTCCAGCTCATTTGCGGTGTCAGAGCAGGATATTCATAGTAATGGTTTTTTAGAGAATCTAGAAATCCTTTTGGATTATCAAGAAGACCCAGAGTAACGCGAAAATAGACATTTCCGTCGCACCCGTCAGTATTCCTGTTTAAGCGAATCTGACGAGGTAGTTCATCGGCGCTCCAGCTATTATCCGAAATACGATAAGGTGCGTTACCGGTATAAAGGTGCCTACCGTTCTTTTTCACTTGATCCGCCCACCAGGGCATTAGAATCCCATAGTCTTGTCCACCGCCAAATGGCCAGTAAAGTTGTGGTGTGAGATAGTCGACATACTGTCCATTCAACCAGGCGACAGCGTCACAATATATGATTCCGTTGAATTAGCATGAGACTTCTAATAAAGCATTTTGTGTCGTAGACATCTCTTTGAGATATTGATTTACATGAAAAAACCGATAAAAATAGTTTTCAGTGGTATAATGGACTAAAAACTATTCTCATGTCAAA
>JAUSPJ010000088.1 GCA_030655795.1 Fidelibacterota bacterium
AATGATGTGTCGGCAGTATTGTCAATTATGGGGCTGGATGGGGTTTGAACTGATGGTTTATTTGAATGTTGTCTTGGGAATTTGTGCGTTGATTTATATGGCGTTTATAGTATTCTTTTACAGCGGTCTTCGAAAAGTTCAGATAAATTGCGAATTCATCGAAGAATATCCACAGCTGGCAGTTGTTGTTGCCGCCCGAAATGAAGAGGCAAATATCCGGCAAACCGTTGAATCCCTGGCTGCTCAAAATTATCCGGTTGAACGGTACGAAATTATCGTTGTCAATGACCGGTCAAGTGATAAAACAGGCGTGATTTTAGAGAAATTACAGGATGTTGTCCCGAATCTGAAAGTCATTACAATAACCGAATGTCCACCGGATGTTTCACCAAAGAAGCATGCTCTGATTCAGGCGGTGAAAACAATAAAATACCCGTTCATTTTGACTACCGATGCAGATTGCATCCACAGTCCAGATTGGCTGTGCAGTTATGCCGGGTTGATTGAGAAAAACCTGGGCGTTGCGACCGGTGTTACAGTATTTCACTTGAATGAGCACCGATCCAGATTTGAAAAAGTTTGGCAAAATATGCAGAGTATTGAATATATGTCCCATCAGATTGTATTGGCCGGAGCGATAGGCCACAACGTGGGATTTTCGGCCAATGGTAACAATATGATGTTTAATCGGCAGCTCTATGACGATTATGAACACGACCCACTACAGAAAAAGGTCATTTCCGGTGATGATTTTTTTATCATTCAGACGGCTGAAAAAAAGCACTATTGCTTAAAGTTCAACTTGCATCCGGCGGGGACTGTTCACACCTTGCCCCAGCGATCACTGCGGGACCTGATTAACCAACGGGCGCGCTGGAGCTCAAAGATCGGCAAAGCCAGTGCGCCGGTATTACTATTTTCCACGAACACGTTTTTTTATTATCTTGGGTTGACACTTTACCCGTTTATATTGCTATTTTTCCCAAGATTCTGGCTATCGTTTGTAGCGCTGTTCGGAATCAAGGTGCTTTGTGATACATTTTACACGATATATGGATATAAAAAATTTGGTCAGAAATTAAATCCATTG
This sequence comes from Fidelibacterota bacterium, assembly GCA_030655795.1. Classification (GTDB taxonomy): domain Bacteria; phylum Fidelibacterota; class UBA2242; order UBA2242; family UBA2242; genus B118-G9. Next base: position 1,091 of record JAUSPJ010000088.1, read on the forward strand.
TATTATATTCTTACGGAGTTGGTTCATGCGCCGTTTATTGTGATTGTTGCTGTCATTGGAAGTTTGTTTGGATTTACCTGGAAAGGAGGACGCTATACAACCGAATCGAAAAAGTCGTAGTATTTATCGGCAATCAATCCAAATACTGTTCCTTGTTTTGTGCCAAGTGTGGCTATTAGGAATTTTTTCTGAAGCGCTAATAGCCAGCCAGGGACATGTCCGCCTGAACGATCCAATTTATCTTTTTCTCGACAGAATGGCGACGGGCGGGCTTCTGCCGGGTCTGTTAAACGACACCAGGCCCTATACACGCGATAAAATTGCCGGGCAGTTGGCGATCCTGAATGAAAAGCGTAACGATTTATCTGGAATTGACCGGACCATACTCGACGAGTATATGGCTGATTACAGACTGGAACTCTTTCCCAATAAAAGCCATTTTCAGGTTGGTGATCAGGGAAACACTTTCCTCTTTTTCCGTTCTTTTGAAAATATAAAAACAGGGCTCGGTAATATTTTTCAATACGAAGACAATTGTGAAAAACAACATCTGTTTGTTCATGAAAGCGATAACGAAATTATCTGGATCGACTGGGAAGAGATGCTTCGCGTTGAGTCAAAAAACGGAATGTTTCGCCCGGTTACCCAGGACGCCATCCGGTTTTCAGCACAGTTGGGCGACAACTTCTTTGTCTATTTTGATGGATACCGCTATGTTCAGTTTAACATGAACAGTTATACTGAACTGACCAAAGAGTATAAAGGTGGTTATTCTCAGGAACCTTCCGCGGAAACAATCAGCTTTCAGTCGTTTGATTATTCAAATGCCTATATTCAAATTTCCGGAAAATATGGTCTGTTTGAATTGGGCACCGAGCCCTTGTTATGGGGGAATGGTCCGAACTCGTTGATTCTGTCAGATAATGTGACCCCCTTTCCGTTTTTCAGTTGGCAAAAGGATTTTCGACGCGCACAATTCTCTTTTTTTCACGGTTCTCTTTTACCCAAAGAATTTGAACGGGATATGACTACTGGTGAAAAAATATATGCTAAAAAGTATCTTGTAGGGCATCGTTGGGATTTGGCGATTACTGAAAAATTCAATTTCAGTTTTACGGAACTTTACATTTATGGTAACCGCGATATGGAGCTGATGTATCTTGTACCCCCGGTAATTCTCTGGCCGACCCAGCACAATCTGATGGATCGTGATAATGCTACTATGGCGCTGGAGTTTGAATATTTTCCATGGAGAGGAAGTAAATTTTACGGAACTCTGTACCTCGATGAATTTACAACGACTCAAATCTTTAATGATTATTGGGCCAATAAACAGGGCCTTCAGCTGGGACTTCACTACGCGCCGTTAAAATTACCCACAGATTTTAGAATGGAATTTACCGCTGTACATCCCTGGACATATTCTCACAAGTTTTCCTATTCCTCTTATACGCATAATGGCGTCGATCTAGGCTTTTATGCCGGACCTAATTCACAGCTTTGGTTTTTTGGAAACCAGTGGTGGCCGGGCAAACGTCTCTACGTCAGCCTGCAGTATCGACACCTGAAACATGGCGTTGAAGCGCTTTCGAAAGATAATCCCGATTATTATCCCATTGGGAGTAATTCCAATCAAAAATATAATGATCGAAACGAAAATTATGATCACAATACGAAATGGCTGATGGGAGATATTGAGACAGCAAACGAGTACCAGGTACTGGTATCATATCGCTGGCGGAAGGAAACTGTTTTTGACTGGGGGCTGATAATCAGGGACATTGATGGACATCGGGATAGCTTCTTGAGTTTCCAGACCCGGTTTAATTATTGAAAATGACTGAAGAGTATAAAGGCAAAAAAATCTCGGGATATTTTGGCTTAATAATTAAAGTCATTATTTCAACTCTTATCCTCTATGTTTTATTTTCGCAATTTGATATTATTCTGCTTTCTGAAAAAATCGGGAAAATAAGTCGGTTAAAGTTGGCTCTGGTAGTTATACTTGGATTTATACTCTGGCTGACCGAATATCTGCGTTTTTATGTTACTCTTAAACCAGTCCTTCATGACGGTAATATAAAGTTATGGCGGGTCTTTTTTAGTGGCTACGCTCTTCGTTTTGTTTTTCCTGGAGGACATGGTGAAGTCGGGAAAATGCTGTTTGTTTCCGGGCGCTATTCGCAGCGGGTTTGGGCTTATTTGATGGATAAAGGAAGCTTTGGATTAGTTGTTTTAATATCGCTGATAGTCAGTGGCTGGTTCTATTTTCCCGAACATCGAGTCTATTTCTGTCTGGGGTTTGGATTAACTGTGATTTTTTCAGTAATATTGCTGATCGTTTTTCGTAAAAGAAACGTTTTTACCACAAACAGCCGGTATCCCTTTCATAAAATTCTGCCTCCTGCGCTGGGGCTATCGGTGTTGCAAGTCATGATCATTACGGTTCAGTACTGGTTAATCCTGTATGGGGAAAACATTTCTATCGGCGTGGTTTTTTCGACGGTTTGTGCGATTTTGGTCGTGATTATGATTCCAATCAGTTTCGGGGGACTTGGTGTCAGAGAATGGACAACACTGCAGATATTAAAACAATTTCAGGTATCCCGGGAAATCGCCATAATAACCCCCCTGGCGGTTTTCTTTACAAATGTACTGTTGCCCGCAATAATTGGAGCCGGGGTTATCATTTTTTTTAAAATGAAAATTTCTATACCGCCGAAACGAGAAGCCCAAAAATGTGCTAAAACATAGTGTTTTCTATAATAAAATCACCGTCGCTATCGAAAAATAAACCAGCATTCCGGTAATGTCGAGAGAGGTAGTTACAATCGGACTGGTCGCGACTGCCGGGTCCACGTTTATCCGCTGTAAAAGCATCGGCACAAGAGTACCAAGCGTGGCTGCAATGATCAGCTCAAAACAGAGCGATACACCAATTACTGTCCCAATTAGCAGAATGTTGTCCGTTGAATGATAAAAGATATTTGAAAACAGAGTCAGCAATACACCGAATGCGATACCCAGTAAAAACCCGATGATAATTTGTCCGAACAGCACTTTAAAGATTTGTTGAAAGTTAATTCTGCCCGTTGCAAGCCCCCGAACGATAATAGTTGACGACTGAGAGCCGACATTTCCGCCCATGCCGGCGACAATCGGCATAAACGCCGCCAGGATGACAAACTTGTTCAGCAAATCGTGAAAACCGACCACAATTGCGGAAACAATTAAACCGCCGACAAATGTGGCAAACAACCACGGAAAACGAATTCGGGCGGCTTCGACCGGTGTTTTTAACAAAATTTCCCGGTCTTTTCCAACCCCGGCCATCTGGAGAAAGTCTTCCGTGGCCTCTTCCCGAATAACATCAATGATATCGTCGACTGTTACAATTCCCAGAAGCAGATTGTCACGATCGATAACAGGAAGAGCCAGAAAATTATAGCGACTGATGATACGGGCGACCTCTTCCTGATCTGTTTCCGGTTGTACGGTGACCAGTTTGTTTATCATAATATTTTGTAAAATAGTCATAGATGAGACCATGAGCAGCTGACGCAATGAGAGAACGCCGGTTAATCTGTTATCGTCATCAACGATATAAATATAAAACACCATTTCTACGTCTTTTTGTTCATGAATAGCGTCGATGGTGTCCTGGACTGTATTGTGCTCGTTCATTTTAAATTGAAGGGGCACCATGATACCGCCGGCGGTATCCGGCTCATACATCATTAATTCTTCCAGGTCTTCGGAGTCGGCGCTGCTCATTAATCCGAGCACCTCTTTTCCCAAATCTTCGGGTATGTGGGCCAGTAAATCTGCCTGATCATCCGGGGCCATTTCACTCAATAATTCCGCAATGTCCTTCGGAACCATATCTTTTAGAATTTCTACCAGAATCGAACGGTCCAATTCCGTCAGAAACTCGGCTTTATATGTCCGGTCGGAAATGAGTTTGAAAACCACTTCCCGTTCCACTTCCGTGAACGATCTGAACAGAGCGGCCAGATCGGCCGGGTGGGTTTTCATGATCATCTTTTGTGTATTTGATCGGGCGTTTCGGCGAATGAGACGTCGGAACGCATCCTGTAAAATGATAAATTCACGATCCATCATAAACACCTCCGGACTAAATGATTAAATACCTGATTCCGGTGGACTGCCAAGCAATTCTTCGATCGGCACGGCCCCACTAGATTTTTCCACAATTGGAGTTGACCGAATAAACCAACGAATCCCGCCCACCAAAAGCAGAACGCCAGCGACAAGAATAGTCGGCGAAACATGCCCCCGCCATTCATACCAACCGATACTGTTTTCGGGAAGATGGGTAAATATTACGGCGATACCATTGTTAATGGCGTGAAGGATAAAGGATATCCAGATCGAGTCGGTTCGCCATGCAACATAGCCCATGAAAACACCGATAATATAAATTTGTACAACCCACCATGGATTAAAATGAATAAT
>JAUSPJ010000089.1 GCA_030655795.1 Fidelibacterota bacterium
ACTCCGGCAATCATGCCGATAAAAACAAATTGCGAAACCGGATTGTCAAACACCAGATTAATGATAAATAAGCCAAGAACCGATAAACAGCCGACAATAAATGCGTCGGTTGCCTGCCCCTGGATGTATTTACTGACCTGATTACCAACTTTCTGGAGAATATTCAGTGACATTTCAAAATACTTATTGGGAATTTTGGCAATTATACCACGCTTGAAAATCCGCATGTCCTTGATAATGAAAAATGTTAGAAACGGTACAATCGCCACCGAAGCAAGAAAGGAACCAACACTTTTAAAAAACTCCGCCATATTACTGAGTAATTTCAATCCTAACTCATTTACTTTGCTTGTGACATTCCGGGCCAGTTCAGCATTATTAAAATTGACTGCAAAGAATTCTTCCACACGCTTATTAATATCCGTAATGACGTTGGACTGCAACTTGGAAGACAATGATTCAACCGCACTGATAATTCCCGGAATAATCAAACTGAACGTAAAAGCAATAGCGCCCAAAATAAGCAGCATCGTTATCAGTATTGCCAAACCACGATGAATTCCCCGGCTTTCCATAAAGTCAACCACCGGATTCAGTAACATAGCAAGCAACAGTGCAATCACAAACATGACAACAACAGATTTGACATAGGGAAAAATCACAATCAGCGCAGCGATCCCAAATATCGCTAAGAATACTCGCCAAAACAGCTTTAGTATCTGGCTGTACAGTTGATAGGAGTAATTATCCATTTAGATACCCTTATTTCTTTTTTAAAACGGCCATCTGCTCATTTGTGCGGCGCAAACGCTCACCGATTATTTTTGAGAGTGAAAATAAAATTTTATTACCGAGTTTCGATTTCCGGTACAGTAAATCCAGAAAATCAGGGCGAAAAAATCCCAAAATATCACAATGATCATCGGCAATTGCCGATGCTGATCGGGGTGTTTCGTCCAGCAGGGCCAAATCACCAAAAAAAGCGCCGTCTTTCAACACCGCCAGCGTAGTGGCATTTCCCGCTTCATCTTCTTCAACAATACTGACGGATCCATTGATAATGATATACATCCCCAAACCGGGGTCACCCATACGAAAAATAGGTTCACCTTTTTTATACTCCCGCCGGTGAATAATTTTTTCTATTTCGTTCAATTCTCCTGGATTCAGTTCCGAAAATATCGGAACATTTTTAAGGGCTTTGAAAATATCGTCGGTAGTCTTGCTTTTTCTGGAACCGACTACTTCCCATATTGGATTACTCATAATGGCGCTCTCTCTTTTTTGTCAAACCTAACATGTCTCGAATAAATTTACAATTGTTTTTAAACAAATAAACAAAATTATTGATGTCCCAATTTATTATCTTGAAATTAGGGGGGTCAATTGCTACTTTGATGAATATTATGAATCGAATAACATTTCTTAAATATACTGTTTTACTCCTTTTCCTATCAATTCTGACACCCTGTATATACTCTCAGGAAGATATTGACAAACAGATTATCTATAAATCCGAAGAGCTTCAGAATATTCGCAGCGAAATTGCCAGTCACAAAAAGCAACTGGAAAAAGCCAAATCGAAAGAGCAGACAATTTTATCCAAACTTGAAGAAACCGAGAGAGAAATCAGTTTGACTTCGAAACTGATCAGGCAGCTAAATCGCGAGCAGAAACAAAAGGAACAACAGATCGAGCAAACTCGTAAATCTATCGAGCGGCTTTCCGGAAATCTTGAAACATTAAAGAAAAACTTTGCCCGGCGGTTAATTCATATTTATAAACAAGGTGATTTTAATGATTGGGAACTCATACTTACATCACAATCGCTAAATCAGGCGATCTACCGATATAAATATCTGCGCACAATCTCTGAAATCGACAAAATATCTGCTGCAAATATCCGGTTGAACATAAGGGCAATCAGTGCCAAAAAAGAGCAGCTAATTGCCGAGTTGGAAGATCAGCAGAATATTATCGCCGAAAAAACCAACTATCAGCGTTCCCTAACCAAACAAAATAAACAGCGCGACAGTCAGTTAAGAACTGCCAAACAAGACCGGAATAATCTTCTTACACAAATTAAAACCGAAGAAAAAGCAGCTGAAGAAATCTTAAATTTAATTGCAAATCTTGAAAAAGAACGGGAAACTATTCAACGCGAATTGGAACGGCAGCGTCAAATGGCTGGTGTCCGTACTGTAAATCCCTTTCTTGACAGTCGCGGCAATTTGCCCTGGCCCGTTACCGGGCAGATAGTTTCAAAGTTCGGAATACAGAAACATCCTATCTTAAAAACCATCACCGAAAATTCCGGAATTGATATCAAAGTCAGTAAAGGCACACCCGTTCGCGCGGTTCTCGACGGTGTTGTAACCACAATCACCTATATTCGCGGATTCGGCAACACAATCATTATTGATCATGGTTCGGGATTTTATACCGTATATTCCCATATTGATAATGTTACTGTTTTTGAAAAGGAGTATATTACGCGCAATACGATTATCGCCGAAGTCAGCGATTCCGGCACATTAAGCGGCGCTTTACTGCATTTTGAAATCTGGAGCAACCGTACAAAACTTAATCCTGAAGAATGGCTGGGGGACCGATCATGACACTTTTTCCGCTGATAAATCAAAAGAAGAATCTCGATTTTTTAACCAATGTTATTAAAAACAACCGGGTCGGCAATGCTTACCTCTTTTACGGGCCTGAAGGCAGTGGTTCGGAAGGATTTGCCCTTGAATTTGCCGCAATGCTGAATTGCCAGTCGGAGTCCGAGTCACCTTGCGGTTCCTGCGGTGCCTGTAAAAAAATGCTCTATCTCGAACATGGCAATCTCGAAATGGTCTACCCTATTCCAATTCGCAAAGACCAGAATTCCGACTCCGACCCGTTTAAAAAGTTTACGAATGCTGAGATTGAGGAAATTCAGGAAATCATTCAGAAAAAGGCTCAAAATCCGTATTCAAAAATCAGCGTTCCGAAAGCCAAACACATTCCGATCAACTTTATTCGTGAAATCAAACGTAAAACCTACCTTCGTGCGCAGGAGTCCGGCTGGAAGCTTGTCGTTATTTTCGATGCGCACCTGCTGACTGAGCCCGCCGCGAATGCGTTTCTTAAAATTCTCGAAGAGCCGCCGGAAAAATCGACCTTTATTCTTTCCACTTCCAATATTAATGCAATATTGCCCACAATTTTATCTCGTTGTCAACCGTTGTTTTTTCCGGCTTTATCGCCCAACCATTTGCGCGACTACCTGCTGAAAAAAAATGTACCGGAAAGCCATATAAACCTGATAATTCGACTCAGCGCCGGAGATGTCAATCAGGCGTTGAATCTCGTTGACACCGATATTGGAAAGTATGAATCCATGACGCTGGCTATCATGCGCGCCGTTGCTGTGTGGAATGTGAAAAATATTTATAACTATGTGGAATCTTTGTCAGCACTTTACCGCGAGGACAATTCCCAGTTTAATCAAATTCTGCTCTCCGTTTCCTTCTGGTTCAGGGATGCAATTATGTTAAAATCTCAAATGGAGCCCGAAGAGTTAGTGCATTCAAATCTGCAGGATGAAATCGGAAAATTTGCCCATGCGTTTCCCGAATTTGATCCCTATTTCGCCCTTTCTTCCGTCGAGAATTGTATTGATTTCATAAATCGTAATGTCTATATTAATCTCGCTTTATTAAACATGTTTTTTAATCTTTTTCAATCGCTAAATTCAAGAAAGAAACTATAAATGTCGGATAATGATAAATTAGTAAAAATTAAATTTCAGGGTTGCCGTAGAGAAATATTCCGCAATAAAATGGGTTTTCCCATCGAAAATGATGATACATTAATCGTTGATGCCGAACGTGGTGAAGATATTGGTATCGCGGTTAGCTATCCTGAGCCAAAATCTGCATCGGAGACAGATAATGATAAGTTGACAGTCCTTCGAAAAGCAAATTCCTATGATCTCGAAAAAAACAATGAGAACAAATTGCACCAGAAAATTGCTCATGAGTTTTGTCAGCTTCGTATCGATGAACTTCAATTACCGATGAAACTAATCGATGTTGAATATCGACTTGATCGGAAAAAGATCATATTCTTTTTCACTGCCGACGACCGGATCGATTTCAGGGAGC
>JAUSPJ010000106.1 GCA_030655795.1 Fidelibacterota bacterium
CATGATCTATTTCCCCGACGATCTGCTCATCAACGATAACGGAGGCTTTTTTACTGCGCTGAATGACGGCTATCATCCCTCTACCCACACATTTTCATCGCCCAGATGTTTCAGCAACGCAGAAATAAATTTTTTCCGGGGACTGACTTTCAGTTCACTGCGAACGACTTTGATCGTGTCGTCTCTGCCTGTGCGTGAGGAACGAACGCAGACAGGCGAATAAGCCATGTGGATAATCAGGTTGCAGTCGCCGGGATTTTTTTCAGCCAATTCTCTGATTTCCGTCAGCTTGTCTTCGTCGATAGTCAGGTCCGTAAACCGGATGTGAACTTTCCTGGAGTTTTTATCCATATAACCTTCAAGCGGACAGATTTCTTCGGCGATAATTTTTCCGACATCACCACCGCGACTGCTCACTTTTCCATGCACGAATACCGGTTTTTCCATCTGAATGTACTCACGGTACTTTTCGAAAATATCCGCAAATGCCAGAACTTCAGCTGTCCCGTTCAGACTTTCAAGCGTAATAAAGGCCATCTGCCGGTTCTTGCGGTCCATCAGTTTCCGGATACCGGAAACCAGACCGCCGAGATGTATAGCCGCTTTATCTAGTTTGTCGAGAGGTTCTGTAAAATCGTAATTTGAAAAAGACTCTATTTCGGTTTTATACTGAAGCAGGGGGTGACCGGTGAGATACATTCCGACTGCCTCTTTTTCCCGGGTCCAGCGCTCATTATCATCCCAGCGGGGAATATCGGCAAGCTTAGGTTCCTGCATAACTGATTTTAAATTACCCGCACTTAAATCGAATAGACTGACCTGATCGGCGTTTTGTTCCTTTTGAAAACCCCGGGCATACTGAATCGCCGAATCAATCGCCTCGAACTGCTGGGCACGGCTGCCCTCCAGATCATCAGTAGCTCCGGCCGCCACCAGGCTCTCCAGGGCTTTGCGGTTGGCGCATTTCAGGTCCAGCGCACTGACGAACTGAAAAAGGGTTTTGAACGGCCCTTCGGTTTTCCGGGCGACAACAACGCATTCTGCGGCCCGGCCACCGACATTTTTGATTGCATTCAGCCCATACCGGATTCCACCGTCTTCCGGTGTAAAATTAACTTCACTGGAATTGATGCTGGGCGGCAGAATGTCCGAACCCATGCTGCGGACTTCATTTGACAAAATAACGACCCGGTCGTTTTTGGTCATTTCGCTGGTCAGGTTTGGCGCCCTAAAGTCTGCCGGGTAGTGGGCCTTCAAATACCCCACCCGGTAGGCCAAGACCGCATACGCAGCAGAGTGGCTTTTATTAAAACCGTAGCTGGCGAATTTTTCAATTAAAGCGTAGATCTCTTCAGCCTGCGCAACGGAAATATTTTTCGATTTGGCTCCCTCAATGAATTCTTTTTTCAATTCATTCATGGTGGTCTTCTGCTTTTTTCCCATGGCCCGGCGCATCACATCGGCTTTGGCCAAAGAAAATCCGCCAATAACGCTGACGATCTGCATCACCTGTTCCTGATACACGATGATGCCATATGTATCCTTCAGGATCGGCTCGAGGTCCGGATGGAGATAAGTGATTTTCGCCCGACCCTGCTTTCGGTCGATAAAATCGCTGATCATATCCATCGGGCCCGGTCGATACAGGGCATTCATCGCAATCAGGTCTTCAATTCCCGAGGGTTGCAGTTTCTTCAAATAGTCGCGCATTCCGGCGGATTCAAACTGAAAAATCCCGATCGTCCGGCCTTCACCGAAAAGAGCCAATGTTTGGGGATCATCTTCGGGAATCTCTTCCAAGTTCAGATCAATGCCCCTCGCCCGCAGAGCGGACAGGGTATTGTCAATTACCGTCAGGTTCCGTAATCCCAGAAAATCGACCTTCAGCAAACCGATTTTATCGATACTTTTCATGTCGTATTGCGTCGTGACATCGCCGTTGGATGACTGATACAACGGAACATAATCGGTCAAATCGCCGGGAGCAATTACCACTCCGGCAGCGTGGGTGGAAGAATGCCGGTTCATTCCTTCCAGTACCAGGGAAATATCAAATAATTTTTTATGTTCATCGTCGAGCGTTGAGGCCTCTTTCAGTTCCCGATTCTGCTCCAGGGATTCCTTCAGTTTAATATTGGGACCTTCGGGAATCAGTTTCGCAATCCGATCAACTTCCGGCAGCGGCATGCTCATTACCCGCCCGACGTCACGGATAACCAATCGGGCTTTCATTTTGCCGAACGTAATGATTTGCGTAACACTGCCTGCTCCATATTTATCCTTAATATAATCGATCACCCGGTTGCGTTTTTCATCACAAAAATCGATGTCAATATCCGGCATGGAAATCCGGTCGGGATTCAAAAACCGCTCAAAAATCAAATTATATTTCAACGGATCAATGTCCGTAATTTCCAGCGCATAGGCCACAATGCTGCCGGCGGCCGAACCACGGCCGGGCCCCACGGGAATATCGTTGTCTTTCGCAAAGTGCACAAAGTCCTGAACAATCAGGAAATACCCGGCGAATCCCATGTTTTCAATAACGCCCAGTTCATAGTCCGCCCGCTGTTTTATTTCCGGAGTAAGCTCATCATAGCGTTTTTGCAGCCCGGTATAGACCAGCTCCTTTAAGTACTCATCGGCTGTCTCGTTCTGCTTATCTTCGGGCAGCGGAAAATTGGGTAAAAAATTCTTCCCGATATCCAGCTTAACGTTACACTGTTCCGCAATTTTTACGGTGTTTTCAATGACCTCCGGGTCGCCGGGAAACAGCGCGCACATCTCCTCATAGGACTTCAGCCAGTAATCATAGGGTTCATAGCGCGGGCGGTCCGGATCACTCAGTTCCTTGCCCAGTCCCAGGCAAAAATGAACATCATGGGCCTCCCAATGCTCAGCGCGGGCATAATGCGTATCGTTTGTGGCAACCCGCGGCAACCCGGTTTCTTCGGCCAGTTTTTTAGAGAAGGAATACCAGCGCTCCTCCTCTTTCAAGGAGTGATTCTGGACTTCAAGGTAAAACCGGTCTTTGAATATTTCCGCATAGTCCAGGGCCGTCTCTTTCGCCCGGTCCAGGTCTCCTTTTAACGCCAGCCGTTGAATTTTGCCATGAATACAGGCCGAGGTGGCAACCAACCCCTCATTATATTTCAACAGCAGTTCCCGGTCAACCCGCGGCCGGTAGTAAAATCCTTCGAGATAGGCCAGGCTGACCAGCTTTATTAAATTTTTATAACCTTGATTGTTTTGAGCCAGCAGAACGAAATGGTGATACCCGAGGCCTCCCTGGCTTTTAGGTTTTTTATCAAAACGATTCTTCTCGGCAACATAACCTTCACAGCCAATAATCGGTTTGTTATGGTATTTTTTGGC